>JAKBCJ010000290.1 GCA_021807975.1 Pseudomonadota bacterium
CCACCTCGGATTACACCAAATCCAACGCCTGGGCCTTGATGAAGTCGCTTGGGGTCAGCGCCGGCGAGTTGGACATCAAACCGGCGGCAAAACAGATGCTGACGGACCTGGGGCATCCCTACTCCACCGGCCAGTCGGTTTACGACATCACGTTCGAGAATGTGCAGGCCGGCTTGCGCACCGATTATCTGTTCCGGCTGGCAAACCACCAGGGCGGTCTGGTCATCGGAACCGGCGATTTGTCGGAACTGGCTTTGGGCTGGTGTACCTATGGCGTGGGTGACCAGATGGCGCACTACAACGTCAATGCCGGGGTGCCCAAGACGCTGATCCAGCACCTGATTCGCTGGATCATCGGCACCAGACGGTTTCAGGACGACGTGCTGCGAACCCTGGATGCGATTCTGTCCACGGAAATTTCCCCCGAACTTGTTCCGGTTGCCGAGGGGGAGATTCCGCAAAGCACCGAAGCCAAGATCGGCCCCTATGCGCTGCAGGATTTCACCCTGTTCCACGTCCTGCGTTACGGGTTCGTGCCGTCCAAAATCGCGTTCCTGGCGCTGCATACATGGGAGGATGCGGAGCGCGGGGCCTGGCCGCCGCACTTTGACGCCGACCGCCGGGTCGCCTACGACCTGAAGCAAATCCGGCACTGGATGCAGGTGTTCGTGACCCGCTTCTTCGCCTTCAGCCAGTTCAAGCGCAGCGCGATGCCGAATGGCCCCAAGGTCTCGGCTGGCGGGTCGCTGTCGCCGCGCGGCGACTGGCGTGCGCCATCTGACGGCAATGCCGCCGTCTGGCTGGCGGAATTGGAACGAAACGTCCCGGTCGAGTAATGGGGACACAGGTTTTCCGGCTTGGCAGCGTCGTGAAGTCCATGTCCTTGGTTCCGGAGGCTTCCACGCGATCTATTCGATGATCGCCTCGGTGATCGTTGTTGCGGCCCATATTTAATTTGTCCCGGACCTTGATTGGATATTGAAGTCCGGATCGGCGGCGGTTAGGCTGTTCGTGTGTATCGGAAGCAATGTTGCTTTCGGTCACGGGCAGTGCAGCCCCCGAATTCGTTTCCCGCCCCACGGGAAGCGAATTCGGGGGTTTTTTTGTTGCTGCTCCGATCTTCGCTTGCCTTACAAAACAGGGGGACCAATCGAAATGGCTGGATCAGCACAACATCACTCCAAGCTGGAGGATGCCGAGACGCAGGTCGATCATCTGCTTGGCAACGAATACGAGCACGAACCCGTGCCGGCAGCGGCCCGCCGCAGCCTGTTTTCCGTTACACTGGTCTGGGCCGGCTTTCCCATGATCATTACCGGCGCGATGACCGGTTCTATTCTTGTGCTTGGCATGGGCTTTTCGCGGGCATTGACCGCGATGATCATCGGCAACCTGATCATGCTGGCCTATGTGGGCGCCCTCGGCGTGCTGGGCACTCGGCGCGGGGTCAATTTCGCCCTCCTGGCCAGCGTGGTGTTCGGCAAGAAGGGCTATGTTCTTGCATCCGGCCTGCTGTCGACATTGCTGCTCGGTTGGTATGCGGTGCAGACCGGCATTACCGGAGCGTTGGTCAGCAGCACATATGGGATAAGCTATGTATTGATGACGGTGATTGCCGGGCTGCTTTACATCGGCATCACGTTCGTCGGGGTTCGCGGCCTCCATTATATTGGACTGGTGTCCATTCCGTTGTTCGTCATCCTGGGTGTATGGGTCGCAGCCGATGCGGCGAGCACCACGAGCTGGGCGGCCATCATGGCCTATCCGGGCAATAACGGAGCGGCCAGCATGCCGTTGGGCGTGGGACTGACAGTTGTCGTGGCATTGTTTATCGATGCCGGTACGGTGACAGCCGATTTCAACCGCTGGGCCAGGACGCCTCGTGACTCTTTCCTTGCCACTTTCAGCGCCTTTCCGTTCGCCAATATCGTTGCCATGCTGGTGGGCGGCGTCATGACCGCGGCGCTGGCGGTGCCAAATGCCAATCCGTTCGGTGCCGACAACATGTTCGGTTACATGAATCACATGCAACTGGGCTGGCTTAGCATTCTGGCGTTCGTGTTCCTGTACCTGAATCTCGGGTCGGTTTGCTCACACTGCCTGTATAACTCCGCCACCGGCTGGTCGCGCATCGTCGGCACCCATATGCGCGTCGCAGCAGTGATCCTCGGCTTCATCGGCATTGCCGTGGCCGCTGGTAATATCTGGGCATTCTTCATCCAGTGGCTCAGCCTGCTGGGCGTCCTGGTGCCGCCGATCGGTGCGATCATTCTGGTGGATCAATATGTTATCCGCCCGGACTCCAAGGTCAGCGTCGATTTCCGCCCGACCGCGTTCGGTGCATGGGCGATCGGATCGGCTGTGGGATTGTTCGTGGAAAATGCCGCGCCGGAATACTCGACCGCCATCAGTTCCATGCTGGTGGGCGGCATCGCCTATTGGGCATTGTCCGCGATGACCAAGCCCGCCGTTCAAACTGCCTGAACAAGACTTGTTGAATATCCCCGCGGTGACTGCCGCGGGGACAAAAGGAGGAATTCGATGGACTACGAGATTTTCGACCTTGGCGACCTGGTGTTGCAGGGTGGCGCCACGATCCGCAACTGCCAGCTTGCCTACAAGACATTCGGCACGCTGAACGCGGCGAAGGACAACGTGATTGTTTACCCGACGTGGTATTCGGGCCAGCACGACGCCAACGAATGGCTGATCGGCGCCGGCATGGCGCTGGACCCGGCCACTCAGTTCATTATTATACCGAACATGATCGGCAACGGCTTGTCGTCGTCCCCGAGCAACACGCCGGAACCGTATAATGGGCCGCGCTTTCCCAATGTGACGCCGTATGACAATGTACGGGCGCAGCACCGTCTGATTACAGAGAAATTCGGGATCGAGCGCATTCGCCTTGTCACCGGCTGGTCGATGGGCGCCTTGCAAACCTTCCACTGGGGCGCGCTGTATCCGGACATGGTAGAGCGGATCGCGCCGTTCTGCGGTTCGGCGAAGTGCTCCCGCCACAACTTCGTCTTCCTGGAGGGTGTGAAGGCCGCGCTGACCGCCGATGCCGGATTTGCCGGCGGCTGGTACAAGAGCAAACCGGAAACCGGGTTGCGGGCGATGGCGCGGGTCTATGCGGGGTGGGGCTTCAGCCAGGCGTTTTACCGTCAGGAGCTCGATCTCAAGACCCTTGGCTATTCTTCGTTGGAGGATTTCCTGGTGGCGTTCTGGGAAGGGTTCTTCCTGCCCAAGGACGCCAACAACCTGCTGACGATGCTGTGGACATGGCAGCACGGCGATATCAGCGCGAACGAGATGTATCACGGCGACTTCCACAAGGCGCTGGGGGCGATCACCGCCAAGGCGTATGTCATGCCGGGCGCAACCGATTTGTATTTCCCGGTTGCGGACAGTGAGATCGAGGTGGCGCACATGCCGAACGCGCAACTGATCCCGGTGCCGTCGGTATGGGGCCACTTCGCCGGCGGGCCTGGCACCAATCCGGTCGATGTCGCCTTTATCGACGGTAAGCTGAAAGAACTGCTCGCAAGCTGACGCAATCGGAACCATGCTGGCCAATAGCGCCGGCATGGCCGCACCCGGGTGGATACCAATGAGCGAATTTTGGAAAAGCGATGCCGTTACGTTAGCGGCTGCTGTGCGCACGCGGAAAGTATCCGCCGTGGAACTGGCGAAAGCCGCGCTTCAGCGCGTCGAAAGGCTGGACGGCACGTTACACGCCTTTTGCACGCCCACCCCGGACATCGCGTTGCGTGAGGCTGCGGCGGTAGATGCCGCCATCGCGGCCGGCGATCCCGTCGGGACGCTGGCTGGCGTGCCCTATGGCATCAAGGATTTGATCTGCACCAAAGACGTTCGCACCATGTCCGGTGCGCCCGCCTATGCCAACTTCGTCCCCGATGAGGACGATGTGGTCGTAGAGCGTATGCGTGCGGCGGGTGCCGTCTCGCTGGGTAAGACCAACGTGCCCGAATATGGCTATAGCGGCGTCGGCCATAATCCGGTGTGCGAAACGACGACCAACCCGTGGGACATCGCCCGCACGTCGGGCGGGTCGAGCGCCGGATCGGGCGCCGCCGTTGCCGCCGGCCTTTGTCCGATGGCGTTGGGCAGCGACGGCGGTGGATCGGTGCGGATTCCGGCATCGTTTTGCGGGCTGGTCGGCGTGAAGGCGTCCATGGGGCGCGTGCCGCTGTATCCCGGCACCAAGGACGAACGGTATCCCGGTGTTTCCAGTTGGGAATCGCTGGAGCATATCGGTCCTATGGCGCGCACCGTGCGCGATGCTGCCCTGATGCTGTCCATTCTAACCGGTCCCGACGACCGTGACCGCATGTCCATCCCCGCCGGCGACGTTGATTGGATTGCGGCGGCGCAACCGCGGGATCTGAAAGGTCTCCGCGTCGCCTATAGTCCGGATTGGGGCTACGCGGCCGTCGATCCCGAGGTGCGGCGTGTGGTCGGCGAGGCGGTGCGCGTGTTCGAGCAGGATCTGGGCTGCATCGTCGAGGAGGCGCACCCCGGTTTCGAGGATCCGTATGCCGCATTCTGGGGTATTGTCGCGGCGGAAACCGACCTAAAGGGCATGCGCGCGATCGTCGCTGAACACGGCGGCAAGATGACGCCGCACATCGTAGATTTTATCACCAGGAACTGGACCGCCGAGGATCTGACCAATGCGCTGATCGGCCGCAAGGCGGTAGTCAACAAGATGTGGCGGTTCATGCGCCAGTACGACATCCTGCTCACTCCGACGCTGGCTGTGCCGCCGTTCGCGCTGCACATCCAGGGCGTGGAAAAGATCGATGGGCGCATGGTGCAGCCGTTCCAATGGCTGGCATTCACTTTTCCAATGAACCTGACCGGCCAACCCGCCGCGTCGGTTCCGGCCGGGTTCACCGCTTCCGGGTTGCCGGTGGGCTTGCAGATCGTCGGCAGGCACCTGGCGGATGCGTCCGTGATCCAGGCGGCTGCCGCGTTCGAGGCGGCGAAGCCTTGGGCGAATGCCTGGCCGGCGATCGCCCAATGACAGGGCTGAATACTTTCCTTATCCCGGCCGAACCGTATTACCACCCCGTCGGCGACGAAGTTGCGGTGTTCGAGGCAGCCTATCGCTACCGCCTGCCGGTGATGCTGAAAGGGCCAACCGGCTGCGGCAAGACCCGGTTCCTGGAATATATGGCATGGCGGCTGAGCCGGCCGCTGGTCACCGTCGCGGCGCACGAGGACATGACGGCGGCCGATCTGGTCGGGCGCTTCCTGCTGTTGGCCGGGGAAACCGTCTGGCACGATGGGCCGCTGACGCTCGCCGTTCGCGAAGGCGGTATCTGTTACATCGACGAAATCGTCGAGGCTCGGCAGGACAGCACGGTGGTGATCCATCCGCTGACGGACGCAAGGCGGATACTGCCGTTGGAGAAGAAGAACGAACTGGTCGCGGCGCATCCGGACTTCCAACTCGTGATTTCCTATAACCCTGGCTACCAGAGCGCGGTGAAGGATCTGAAGGAGTCGACCAAGCAGCGTTTCGTCGGCATCGATTTCGGTTATCCCGCCGCGGCCGTGGAGGCCGAAATCGTGGTTCGGGAAAGCGGCGTGGGGGCGGCGCTGGCGGCGAGACTGGTCGAAATCGGGCAGCGGTCGCGCAACCTGCGCGGTCAGGGGCTGGAGGAAGGCGCTTCCACCCGCATGCTGATCCATGCCGGGCGGTTGGCGCTGGCCGGGTTGGACGTGGCGGCAGCGGCACAAGCCGCGATGGTGCTGCCCCTGACCGACGACCTTGAGCTGCGTGAGGCGCTGGGCGCGGCGATCGCCGCCTGCCTGTGACGATGCTGGCGCCGGCCGATCCATCCCCGCCGGTTCTGGCTGAACTGGCGGGGCGGCCGCTGCTTGACGTGTTGTCGCGCCAAGCCTGGGCGGCGATAGCGGCCCAAGGCGATCCCGGCAACGCGCGGCGCTGGGCGGCGTGTGTTCAGGCGCTGCTGCATGCCAATGCGGGCGCTGCCTGCCTCGCCGCGGTGCTGCGCCTGCACGGTACACCGGCCGAGCTGGCGGACACGGCGCAGGCCGTCACGACGATCTGCCGGCACGCCGGGGCAGCGCAGGCGGTTGCCTGCATCGACGCCTGGGACCGGCTGCGCGCGCGGGGTCTGTGGCCTGGAATGATCCGTCTGGCCCACGACGCGCCCGATTGTATTGCCTCGGCTGCCGGCCATGCCGGGGCGGTTCTGCAAGCGGTCGGTTCGGATGGATTTGCTGGTTTCGTGGCGCTGGGTC
>JAKBCJ010000291.1 GCA_021807975.1 Pseudomonadota bacterium
TTATGCCACCGGCCTGTTTAAGGATGTCCAGCTTGGCCGCAGCGGCGATACGTTGGTTGTCCGTGTCGTCGAAAACCCGATCGTCAGTCGCGTGGGGTATGAGGGTAACCACAAGCTGACAGACGATCAGCTTCGGCCGGAGTTGCAGTTGCGCTCGCGCGCGGTCTTTACGCCGGCCCTGGCCGAGGCGGATCGCACGCACATCCTTAGTATGTATGCAAAGCGCGGCTATTATAACGCGACCGTGGAACCGAAGATCATCCGCCTGGATCAGAATCGCGTCGATGTCGTCTTTCAGATCAACGAAGGTTCGGCCGCGCTGATCAGTAAGATCGTCATCAACGGCAACAAGGTGTTCAGTGAGGCGCGGCTTAACGAGGTGATAACCAGCCGGGAGTATCGCTGGTGGCGCTTTCTGTCCTCCTCGGACACCTACGATTCAGAACGCCTGAATTACGATAAGGAACTGCTCCGCCGGTTCTATCTGAAAAATGGTTATGCCGACGCCCGGATAACCGATGCCGCCGCGGAGCTGTCACCCGACCGCAAATCCTTTTTCCTATCCTTCACGGTGCATGAAGGGGAACGGTACAAGATCGGCAAGGTGGATATCAAAGTGCAGATTCGTAATCTGTCCGCGGATGTGCTGAAGCCGAAGCTGCAACTCAGGGACGGCGACTGGTATGATGGCGATGCGGTTGGACGATCCACCGATGCGATTGAACTGGCGGTTCACAACCTGGGGTATGCGTTCGTCGATGTGAAACCACAGGTTAAGCGGGATGCGGAAAAACACATCATCGACCTGACATTCAATGTCGGCGAGGGTCCGCGCGTCTATGTCGAGCGGATCGATATCGTCGGCAACACCCGAACCGAGGACAAGGTGATCCGGCGGGAGTTTACTATCGCCGAGGGCGATCCCTACAGTGCCGAGGCTGTGCGTAGCAGCAAAAGCCATCTGACGGACCTTGGGTATTTCACCAGCGTCGATGTCGTCACGAATCCCGGGACAGCCCCTGACAAGGCCGTGCTGCTTACCAATATCTCTGAAAAGGCCACTGGCGAACTGTCGTTCGGCGGCGGCTATTCCACCGACGCGGGTGCGCTGATCGACGTTGGGTTGACAGAAAAGAATCTGGTCGGCTCCGGTCTGAACGCCAGCATCAATGGTGTGCTGGCCCAGTTCAACAGTTCGATCAATGCGTCGCTGACCGATCCCTACTTCCTGGACCGGAATCTGGTCGCGGGCGTCGATCTGTTCCTGATCCAGACCATGTTCCTTGGAACCGAACCTTATGACGAAAACCGCATCGGTTTCGATACGCATGTGGGTTACAGCTTTAACGAACACCTGAGCCAGACCTGGACCTACACTGCTGTCGATCGTCAGGTTTATAATATCGAAACCGGCGCCAGCCCGTTCATCCTGAACGAAGCCGGCACGACGGTCATGTCGCAGATCAGTCAGGTCGTCACAATCGATTACCGCGACACCCGGGTAAACGCCCATTCCGGCGGTATTTTAGAAATTGGCACCGATTTCGCCGGGCTTGGCGGCGATGCAAGGTTTGTTCGGGAAAATCTGAACGGCGCTTTCTACATTCCGCTGGAACGCTATATGGGTAGCCCGGACTGGGTGATCAGAATGGCCGGCAGCCTGGGCTATATGCAGCTTCTGCCCGGCGGTCGTGAGGAAATCATCGATCGGTTCTTCCTGGGCGGCGACAATCTGCGCGGCTTCCTCGACGGCGGTGCCGGCCCAACCGATGCTCTGACCGGCAATCCGTTGGGTGGCCGGTTCATGTGGACTCAGTCGAGCGAACTGCACTATCCGTTGCCCGTATCCCCGGATTTGGGACTGACCGGGCGTGCGTTCGTTGACGTTGGTGCGCTGACCGAAGCCTCTTTCAGAAGCCCCAGCGCGTGTCTGGCGACAACGACCCTCAACTGCAGGATATTGCAGTCCGCGGCACCGCGTGTCGGCGCGGGTGTCGGCGTTTCCTGGCAGACGGCGTTCGGCTTGATAAATCTTGACTTGGCGCCGTTTGTGATCAAGCAACCAGGCGACCAAACGCAAATCTTCCGGTTTGGCTTCGGCACGAGGTTCTAGTGGTTCAAAAATACATCAAATACTCCGGCGCTGCGGTTGCCCTCGCGCTGGTTTTCCATCCACCCGTTGCGTTCGCCCAGCAGGGGCAGAGCACCCAGTGGTTCGTGCCCGGGCAGGTGAAGCCTGCCGGAGCGCCCCCCACTGAGCGGCAACCGTCGCATACATCGGGTGGCCCCTCAGCCAGTATGCCGATCAGCGGTGGCGATATCGGGGCGGAGCCGAACGGAAAACCCGTGCCGTTGCAGGTCCAGTTACCGCCAGCACCGGAAATCCCGCCGATCCCCAAGGGCCAGGCAACGCCGGCGGCTATCGTCGGCATTCTGTCGGTTCCCGACGTGCTGCGGGTGTCCACCGCCTATCAAGCCGCGTACAAGGAGCTGAATGCGCGCGGCCAGAAGCTGAACGAAGACGCGCAGAAGGAACAGGCCGCGCTGCGCGATATGGGTCAGGCCTTCGCCGCTGAACGGTCCAAGCTGTCCCCTGAACAAATCCGAACCAAGGAAAAGGAAATCCAGGAACGCGCCACCGAAGCCCAGCGGAAGTTCGGCGAGCGCAACCGGATCATCCAGGAAGCCGGCCAGTATGTCATGATGCAGATCAATCGCACCATGGAGCAGGTGGCCCAGCAGGTCGCGTTGTCCCGTGGCGTCAATCTGGTGCTGAACCGGGCCCAGATCCTTGGCACCACGGCCGATTTTGATCTGACCCCCGCGGTCGTCGAAGTGCTGAACAAGGCGCTTCCCAGCGTCGTGGTGCCGCCCGACGGCGTATCCCCGATGGCGATGAAGGCACCGGCCGCCCCCGCCACGCAGGCAACCGCACCTGGCAAGCCGGCAACCGCACCAGCCAAACACTCGGCCCAGAAGCCATAAACACGATGGCGCGTCCGGACCGCTCTGCGTTAGCGGGCGATCCCCGCTTCTTTCGGCGCACCGGCCCGCACAGTCTGGCCGCGGTGGTCGATGCTGCCTGTGCGGATGAGGACGGGGCCGCCAGTGCCCCGTCGCTTCGTTTGATGCTGCATGGCATCGCCCCGCTGGGCGCCGCGACCCCGGGGGATGTGGCTTATTGCCTGAACAGCCGCAAATATCTGCCGGCCCTGACCGAAACCAAGGCCGGGGCGGTCATCGTCCATGCCGACATGCGCGACAGGGTGCCCGCGTCCTCGGTCGCCATCGTTGCCGACGATCCCCAGGTCGCCTGGTCTCGGGTTGCCGCGCTGTTCCATCCTCTCCCCCCGGTTTCCCCCGGCATTCATCCGTCGGCCGTTGTCGCCGCCTCCGCCCAAATCGATCCGTCCGCCCAGATCGGCCCCCTGGCGGTGATCGGCGAGAATGCCGTCATCGGTTCGCGCTGCCACATCGGCCCGCTGGTTGTTGTTGGCGACGGAGTTGAACTCGGCCGCGACGTTCGTATCGGGCCGCACGCATCGGTGACTCACGCCCTGATCGGCGATCGGGTGTACATTTATCCCGGCGCGCGGATCGGCCAGGAAGGGTTCGGTTTCGCCATCACACCCAGCGGCTTTCACACTATTCCCCAGGTCGGGCGCGTAGTGATCGAAGACGATGTCGAAATCGGTGCCAACACCACGGTCGATCGCGGCGCATTGCAAGATACCGTGATCGGCGCCGGCACCCGCATCGATAATCTGGTCCAGATCGCCCATAATGTGCGTATCGGCCGAGCGTGCGTGATCGTCGCGCATGTAGGTGTGTCGGGATCGACGGTGCTGGAGGATCAGGTCGTGCTGGCCGGCCAGGCCGGCGTGGCGGGCCATTTGCGCATCGGCAAGGGTGCCCGGATCGGCGCCCAGGCCGGCGTTATCTCTGACGTTCCGCCGCGTGCGGAAATGATCGGCGCGCCGGCCCAGCCGGTGAAAACCTTCTTCAAGGAAGTCGCAACCATCCGCCGCTGGGTGCGCGACGGCGGTATCCCCCGGGTGCGGGATTCCCGTAACCCAAAATCAGACGTGGACTAAATATCATGGACGAAACCGTCAGCCTGCCGACCGCACCCGGAACGACGATCGAACTGATCGACATTCAGCGCATCATGCACGACATTCCCCACCGCTATCCGTTCCTGCTGCTGGACCGGGTGGTCGATGTCGTCCTGAATGCCTCGGCGGTCGGCATCAAGAACGTCACGGCCAACGAGAGTTTCTTCGCCGGCCATTTCCCCAACCATCCGGTCATGCCCGGCGTGCTGATCGTCGAAAGCATGGCCCAAACCGCCGCCGTCCTGGTCGTCGAGACGCTCGGTCCCGACGCCGCCGGCAAGCTGGTATATTTCATGTCGATTGAGGGCGCGAAATTCCGCCGCCCCGTGGTGCCGGGCGACCAATTGAAAATCCATATCGTCAAGGAACGCAATCGCGGGAACGTGTGGAAGTTCCATGGCGTCGCACGTGTCGATGGTACTGTGGTCGCCGAAGCAACCTACTCGGCGATGATCCGGGACCGCGCCGCGGCGGTTTGATGCAACGCTGCCTTAGTAACGCCAAAATGTCAGGCGAAACAGGGTGTTACAGGCAGCGGCGGGTAACATCGGGCAACAATGATTGTGTTGGTGGCCGGCCCCCGGCCCCATAGTTTCGTCCCCGCAGGGCGGCACAAACTGTTGATCCGGAACGGAACACCATGGATTCGATGACGAATATCAGCCAGCACACGACCGATCGCGTGACGATCCACCCAACCGCGATCGTGGCCCATGGCGCCGAACTCGGCCCGGGTGTCGATGTCGGCCCGTTCTGCACCGTCGGCCCGAACGTGGTTATCGAGGCTGGCGCCAAACTGGTGTCGCATGTTGTCGTCGAAGGCCACACCCGCATTGGGGAGGACGCGCAGCTCTTCCCGTTCTGCACCGTCGGCCTGCCGCCGCAGGATCTGAAATACAAGAACGAACCCACCCGGTGCGTAATCGGCGCCCGGACCTTGATCCGGGAGCATTGCACCATCCATCGTGGCACGGCGACCGGCCTTGGCATCACCCGCGTTGGCAGCGACTGTATGCTGATGGCCGTGGTCCATGTCGCGCATGACTGTCAGTTGGGCAACAACGTCATCGTCGCCAACAACGCGGTGATGGGTGGCCACGTCGCCATCGGCGACCATGCGGTGATCGGCGGCGCGGCGGCGATCCATCAATTCGTGCGCATCGGACGCGCGGCCATGATCGGCGGCGTCTCCGGCGTGGAGGGCGACGTGATCCCGTTCGGCAGCGTCATCGGCAATCGCGCCCGTCTGGCGTCGTTGAACATCATCGGCCTGCGGCGGCGCGGTTTCGATAAGGCCGCGATCCAGCGCCTGCACATCGCCTTCAAAGCGCTGTACAACAAGGAAGGCGTGTTCGCGCAGCGGCTGGAAGCGGTGCGCCAGAAGTTCGGCACCGATCCGCTGGTCGCGGAAATGCTGGCCTTTATCGACGCGCCCAGCCATCGCGGTCTGATTCGGGCGGAATGAAAGTCATGGATGGCGGGGAGTAGTCGGGGAGGGGCATGTGGCTGACATGCCGTTGCGCCTGTTACGTGGTAAGCGCTGAAAGCATTGCTGCGGCGAGCTGTGTTTGGTTGAAGGGTTTGCCGAGGACGGGCGTGCCCTTCAGATTGTCCGGCAGAGCCAACGTGCCGTATCCTGTTGCAAATAGAAAACGAATTCCGCGCGAACCCAGAACCTCCGCGACCGGGTAGCTGAATACTCCTCCGAGATTAATGTCGAGTATAGCGATGTCCATCGCAAGGCTGCTTGCCTTTTTGAGTGCATCCTCCAGGTGCGACGCGGTCGCCACGACCTCGCACCCCAAGTCGGTCAGAAAGTCCTCCAGCAGCAGCGAGAGCATTGCCTCGTCCTCAACGACCAACACGCGCAACCCGATCAGAACCACGAAAAGTCTCCTTGTCCGCCAGGGGACGGTGATTCAGGGGCGCGTGGCAAGTGTTCCCGGCTGCACAGGGCAGGCCGGCGACCCGCGAAGATCCATCGTATAATGCAATAAGAATGTAGAGGCAGCTACTTCACCGTCACTACACTCACGCCGCAATCAAACGGGACCAGATAAGAATATGGATGGTTTCAACTCCCACAAACCCAAATAGTCTTTTGGAACATCCTTTGAGTAGAGGCGATACATGAATCGACTGATCTCGTCCACTGATAAATCGACGAGTGGCGCTATGGGAT
>JAKBCJ010000292.1 GCA_021807975.1 Pseudomonadota bacterium
CCGCCGCTGACCCCGCGCGAAGTCGGCCCGCTGTTCGAAATCCGCCAGTACACCCTCGCCCCGGGCGCCGTTCCCGGCCTGATCGAACGCTGGACGGACAAGATCGAGGGGCGGCAAAAATTCTCACCGCTGATCGGTGCATGGTATTCGGAGTTCGGAACGCTGAACAAATGGGTCCATATCTGGGCCTATAAGGATGCCAACGAACGCTTCAGTGCCCGGGCGGCGGCGGCGGCGACCGGCCAGTGGCCCGCCCGCAACCCACCCGGCGTTGTGGTGAAACAAGAGAACGCGTTCGTCATGCCCTCGGCATTTTCGCCGATCCGGTAACGCGCCCGGAACCGTCCGGCGGGCATCCCATCCCCCGCACCGTTTGCGTGTCCGGGCAATTGTGCCCGGGCACATGCGACACTTATATGAACGGTGCCTACGCCGTCTTCGATCCACCCGATGCGGTCATGCCGCGGGAGCCGAGAATATGAGAATCAGCAATGTGTTCGCCGCCGCACTTTTCATGGCATTGCCGCTGACAGGCGCGTTTGCCCAAGGTGGAACGATGCCGCACATCACCCCCGCCGAGGCGAGGCAATGGGCAAACGAAAACAGCACCAAAAAATCCAATCCCGCGGATTCGCAATCCAAAGAGACTGCCAACAACGGCAGCTCCTCGGCGGATTCCACAGCGTCATCAAAAAAATAGCGATACCGCGCCCCGGAGGCCATCACGGCCCGTCCGAGAGATCGCCGGGGCCCGCACATCCTGGCGATGCCCGTTCGCCGGCAACGCGCCGCCACGGGATATTTCCGGTGCGCGGATACCTCGCTGCCGCTCGTCGTGACTTAAAGCGACCCGAGTCGCGGGATGGCCCAACAATGGTTGGACCATCCCCGACGCAAGCCGGGAGAGCCGGTTAGCCCTCGCCCTCGATCACATCGCCGAAACGCACCCAGGTCTTACCGTCCCACTTCTCCAACTGCATCGCCTTGATGGGATGGAAATTGGTCGGGCTGGTGTTGACCGTGATCCCCGGCAGCAGGACGGGATCATAAGCGTTATGCAGGTTGGCCGCCTGCTTCATGATGTTAGCGCGGGAGAAATCCCCGTCGCACTGCTTCAGCACTTGCATCATCACGGTGCTGACACCGTAGGCGAAGCTGTAGTTGCCGTCCGTCATGTCCGCGCCGGGCATATATTTTGCCATGAATGCACGCCACTCGTTCATGCCGGGGTCGTCCTTGAACGCCGGATCGGTCGGATCCTTCATATACCCGGTGGTGATAATGCCCACGCCGTTTTCCGCACCGGCCGGGGCCATAACGGCACCGACCGAGATGGACACGTTGGTCATGAAGAACATCTTCGGATGCCAGCCAAGATCATGCACCTTCTTGATCGCCTGCGCGGCGAACTTCGGCGTGGCACCGACCATCAGCGCATCGACACCGGCCGCCTGCAGGGAGGCAAGCTGGCTGTCCACCGTCGCGTCAGTCGTCTCGTAGCTGGCTTCCTTGACCGTGGCGGCGTATTTGTCGCCCAGGATGTCCTTTGCCCCGCCGATGTAATCCTTACCAAAATCGTCGTTCTGATACAGAATCCCCAGCTTCGCGCCTGGCATCTGCTTCAGCATGTACTTCGTGTAGATCTGCGCCTCGGTCCGGTAGCTGGGCTGGTAGCCCATCGTCCAGGGGAAATGCTTATAATCGCCCCATTTGTCCGCGCCGGTGGAGATGAACAAATGCGGCACCTTCTTCATGTTCACATAGCGCTGAATCGCCGTGTTGGTCGGCGTGCCCAGGTTCTGGAACAAAAAGGCGACCTGATCCTCCTCGATCAGGCGGCGAACCTGCTCCACCGTCTTCGGCGGGCTGTATCCGTCATCGTATGAAATGAAATTAATCTTGTGGCCGGCCACGCCGCCCTTGTCGTTTATCATTTTGAAAAAAGCGGACTCCGTCTTGGCGATAACGCCATAGGCCGAAGCCGGTCCGCTGTAAGCGTCGGTGTTACCGATTTTGATCTCGGTCGCCGTCACGCCCGGCAAATCCGCGGCCACAGCCGCGGCCGTTCCACCCAGCAGCGCCGCCAGCAGCGCCGCCCCGTGCAGCAGGGCAGACCTGCCGCCCCGATTCGTCCCAACCCGGTTCCGACCTTTGTTCATCAAAGACGCCGACGTTTTCATTCGTTACACTCCCATTGGCACGCCATTGTTGCCCAATCGCGCACAAAGCGGAAGCCTCTGCGTCGTCAGCATCGGCCCTGCCGCGTTTTTATTGCCTGACCGCTGTTCCGCCACACGCGGCGTGCTACGTCAGCAGCATGACAACAGTGGTCCCCTGCATGCGCGCGCCCGAACGATGAACCCGGCGGATTCCCCGCCTGAACAGCCGGCGGCCTCCGCGCCGCGGCTGCAGGAATGCCACGATTGCGGCCAGATGCAGATTCTCCCGGCCCTGGCGCCGGGGGATCGCGCGGTTTGCCTGCGGTGCGATGCGGTATTGCGCCACACGCGCCGGGATCCGCTGGTGCTGCCGCTGGCCCTGAATATCAGCGCGCTGATCCTGTTCGGCGTGGGGATCACGACCACCCTGCTATCGATCGATTCGGGCGGGCAGCAACGCTCCGCCGGACTGATGACCGGCCCCGTCGAACTTGAATCCTACGGGCTGTGGGAAATCTCTGCCGTGGTCCTGGCCACCACCATCGTCGCCCCGCTGGCCCGCGTACTCTGCATGCTGACGGTTCTGCTGGGCCTTCGCCTGAAGCGCCCCCCCGCCGAACTGCGTGCTCTGTTCGCCTGGGTGGAGCGGCTGCGGCCATGGTCCATGATAGAAATCTATCTGCTGGGTCTGTTCGTCGCCTATACGCGCCTGAAGGGAATGGCGGCCGTCGATATCGGCCCGGCGGTGTATGCGCTGGGGGCATTGATGGTCGTCATGGTGCTGGCCGACTATACGCTGGATGGTCAGGCGGTGTGGGAAGCGATGGAACCGCCGAACCGCCGTGGACGGGGAACCCTGAGGGCCGACGCCCCGCGGAAAGCCACCCCGGCGGGGCTGACCCGCCGCTGGCGCATCGGCTGCGACACATGCGGGCTGGTCAGCCGGGCGGCGCCGGGAATGCGCTGCACGCGTTGCGGCTTCAGGCTGCGCGGCCGCCGGCCCGCCGCCATCGAACGGACATGGGCATTGGCACTGGCGGCAACGGTGCTGTACATACCGGCTAATGTATATCCCGTCCTGACGGTTGTGCAGCTTGGCGCCGGCCAGCCCAGCACGATCCTGGGCGGCGTCCGCGAACTGATCGACGCTGGCATGTGGCCGCTGGCCGCACTGGTTTTCTTCGCCAGCGTCGCGGTGCCGGTTCTCAAGCTGGCCGGTCTTGGTATTCTGCTGATATCGACGCAATTTGGCACCCCAAGGAGGTTGCGTGACCGCACTGTGCTGTACCGGATTGTCGATGCCGTCGGCCGCTGGTCGATGATCGATGTGTTTATGGAGTCAATTCTGGTCGCACTGGTCCAGTTCGGCCAGGTTGCCAGCATTTATCCCGGCCCGGGCGCGATCGCATTCGCCGCGGTGGTCATCCTCACGATGCTGGCAGCCCGCTCCTTCGATCCCAGGCTGATGTGGGATAACAGCCGAACCGGAACCGCATGAGCGACAGGCCTCCCGACGCGGTCGTCAGATCCCATATCGACACCAAACGGCGCCTGTCGCTGATCTGGGCGATTCCGCTGGTCACCGTGCTGATCGGCGCCTGGCTGGCCTGGAAAACCCTGTCCGAGCGCGGCCCGCTGATCACCATCACGTTCGAAACCGCCGAGGGGTTGCAGCCCACCCAGTCCCATGTCCGGCATAAGGACGTGGACATGGGCGTCGTTCGGAAAGTCTCCCTGACCCCGGATATGAAGCGGGTTCGGGTCACGGTCCGGATGAACCGCGAGGCAGAGCCACTGCTGACCGACAAGGCGCAGTTCTGGGTCGTCCGGCCGCGGTTTTTCGCCGGATCGATCAGCGGTCTGCAAACCCTGTTCTCCGGTTCGTACATCGATCTGCTGCCATCGGCGTCGGGCGGCGAGGAAAAACGCGACTTCGTCGGCCTGGAAAATCCCCCGGTGCTGCAATCCGACGTCCCCGGCCGCACCTTCCTGTTGAAGGCCGACCGGATCGGATCGCTCAACCTGGGCTCGCCGATCATGTTCCGCGACCTGGAGGTCGGCGAGGTCCTGGGCTGGGATGTCGGCGAAATGGCCCGCAGCATCACCATTCACGCCTTCGTGCGGGAACCGTTCGACAAATACGTGCACGACAATTCGCGTTTCTGGAATGCCTCCGGCGTTCAGCTCGGCATCGGCGCCGACGGCGTGCAGGTGCATCTGGAATCGCTGCGCGCCGTCGTCCTGGGCGGCATCGCCTTCGAAACCCCGGACGACCCCCGGTTCACCGCGGAAACCGCACAGAACCACAGCTTCACGCTGTATCATTCGCGCGACGCGGCCGATTCTTCCACCTACAAGCGCAATGTGCCGTTTGTCGCCAGGTTCAACGTCTCCGTCGCGGGCCTGGCCGCCGGATCGCCCGTGACCGTGCGCGGCCTGAGGATCGGCCAGGTGACCAGCGTGTCGCTGGCCTATGACCGCACTCTGGACAACGTCGTTGTACCGGTTCGCTTCACGCTGGAACCCGAACGAATCGCGCTGCTGAACCTGCCCACCGGCGGTGACCTGGATGCCAGTATGGCCGGTCTCGTGCGGCGCGGTATGCGGGTGAAGCTGGAAACCGCGAACATCCTGACGGGCCAGAAGCAACTCTCGATGGACATTTATCCCGACGCCCCGCCGGCCGCCCTTGCCAAGGACGGCGACTCGTACGTCTTACCCGTACTGGGCGGCGGTGCCAGCGACATCGCCACCGCCGCCGCCAGCCTGGTCAACCGGCTGAACGACATTCCATTCGAGTCGATCGGCAAAAATCTCGACCAAACCCTGGCCGGCGTCAGCACTCTGGTGAACGACAAGCAACTCGGCCAATCGGTCGCCGACCTGCGATCCACCCTGACCAGCACCCGCGCGCTGGTGGAAGGCCTCCGGCAGGGGGTTTCCACCCTGACGCCGCGGCTGCCGGCAATGGCCGCCAACCTGGAAACATCGGTGCGTAACACCAACAAGCTGATCGCGTCGCTGGACAGCACGTACGGCGCCGACTCGCGGTTCAGCCGCGACGTCGGACGGCTGATGTCGCAACTGTCCGATGCCGCGCGCTCGATCCGGGTGCTGGCCGACCTGCTGTCGCGCCACCCGGAGGCGTTGATCCGCGGCCGTACCGATCAGGGGGTCCAATAATGCCATCCCGGCGTTTCGTTCTGCTGGCCCTGGCAGCCCTGCCCGCCGCCTGCGCGTCCCCGAACCCAACCCTGTACGTGCTGGGAACCGACCCCGGCGCCACCCGTACCGGTGCGCCGCGGATCGTTCAGGTGCGCACCATCGCCGTTGCGCATTACCTGGAACGGTCGCAAATCGTGCGCTCATCCGAAGGATACCGGATGGATGTCCTGCCCAACGAGTGGTGGGGCGAACCGCTGGACACCATGACCGGGCGCATCCTGGTCCAGGAACTGACCCAACGCCTGCCCGGCAGTTCGGTTTATGGCGAGGGCGGCGCGATTTCCACCGAACCAGACGCGACGGTGGAAATCGACCTGCAACGCTTCGATCTGGATCGCTTCGGCGCCGTCCTGCTGCTCGCTCAGGCCGCGGTGGACGGCAAGACCCGCGCGTCCCGTTCGCTGAGGCTAACAGTAACGCCGGCGGACGGCACGACGGCGGCAATGGTCGCGGCGATGAGTATCGCGATCGGGCAGTTGGCCGATATCGTCGCCGGGATGCTGGCGAGGCCGTAATACCTTCTATGCGGGGCCGGCAAATCCGATCGCGTGGTTCAGCGGCCCATGCCCTTTGCCCAACCCCGGCGCCGTCTCGATCGCCGCCCTGACATACGCCCGGGCGCGCACCACCGCCTCGCGCAGGCTCAGGCCTTGCGCCAGACCGGCCGCCACCGCCGAAGCCGTGGTGCATCCGGTGCCATGGGTATGCCGGGTCGGGATACGCGGCGCCGAAAACGCCTCGATCCCCGACGCGCTCGCCAGCAGATCGGTGACGATGTCGGACTCCAGGTGGCCACCCTTCAGCAGCACGGCCGGCGCGCCCAGCGCCAGCAACGGGGCCGTGGCCGAACGCATATC
>JAKBCJ010000293.1 GCA_021807975.1 Pseudomonadota bacterium
CGCCGCCGAGTTTGCCGGCCAGGGCAGGGCGGGTTTCTACCACCACGTCCAGTTCGTCCAGGCTGCCGGGGCGGCGCAGTTCCAGCAGATAATGCGGGGCCAGCCGCTCTTCCTGCTCCAGCACCGCTTCGATGTTGGACGGAAACACGTTGACGCCGCGAATGATCATCATGTCGTCGCTGCGGCCGCTGATCCGGGCGATGCGGCGCATCGGCCGGGTGGTTGGCGGCAGCAGGCAGGTCAGGTCGCGGGTGCGGTAGCGGATCAGCGGCATGCCTTCCTTGGTCAGTGTGGTCAGCACCAGTTCGCCCGGTTCCCCGTCAGATACGGGCTGGCCGGTGCCGGGGTCGATGATCTCGGGGTAGAAATGGTCTTCCCACAGCGTCAGGGCACCGCGCGAGTCGGCACATTCCTGTGCGATGCCCGGCCCCATGACCTCCGACAAGCCGTAGATGTCCAGCGCGTCGATCCCCATGCGGCGTTCCAGTTCGCCGCGCATGCCTTCACCCCACGGTTCGGCGCCGAAAATCCCTAGTTTCAGGCTGGTAAACAGCGGGTCGATACCCTGGCGGTCGAACTCGTCGGCGATGGCCAGCATATAGGACGGGGTGACCATGATGATGGTCGGTTTGAAATCGGCGATGATCTGCACCTGGCGTTCGGTGAATCCGCCGCTGACGGGAATCACCGCCGCACCCAGATACTCGCCGCCGTAATGTGCGCCCAGTCCGCCGGTGAACAAACCGTAGCCATAGGCGACGTGCAGAATGTCGTCCGCATTGCCGCCGGCGGCCCGGATCGAGCGTGCCATCAGCATCGACCACGTCTCGATATCCTTTGCCGTGTAGCCGACGACGGTGGGTTTCCCGGTGGTGCCGCTGGACGCGTGGATGCGGACGATCCGGTCCATCGGCACCGCGAACATCCCATACGGGTAATGGTTTCGCAGATGGGCCTTGGTGGTCAGGGGGAATTTGGCGATATCGGCCAGGGTTCGCAGATCGTCCGGGGTTACCCGGGCGGCGTCGAACGCGGTTCGGTAGTGGGGAACGTGTTCATAGGCCCGCCGAACCGCATCGCGCATGCGCGCAAGCTGCAGAACGCGCAAATCCTCCACGGTGGCGGGTTCGTCGGCGGTCACGGCGCTCTCCCTGTTTTTCGGGGAGGATTGTGGATGACGGCGGGGGCGTCAACGGGTAGCGGGCTGCCCGGCTGGCCTTTACGCGCAACTTCGGCCGGACAGTGCCCGTGCGTTGCCCCCCTGGTATGGTCGTCCGATCCGCGTTGCTGCGGCGGGGGGCGGGCGCATAATCCCGCCATGGACGGTAGATCGGCATGTGCGCCTGATCGCGGGTATCAGGGTTGCTTGACCACACTGCGAACCCGGGCTGTTACCAAATGATGGAGCCGTCAGGGCGATGACGCCGGAGACAAATTGGTGCGGTCGAGAAGACTCGAACTTCCACGAGGTTACCCCCACAAGCACCTCAAGCTTGCGCGTCTACCATTCCGCCACGACCGCACCGTGGTAGAAGTGGGCGTATAGCGGATGAATGAGCACGGTTCAATGACCTCCATGACACCAGAATGGCGTATCGATGACGGATTGACTGATTACCCGGATGCGCTTGCGGCAATGCAGTCCCGCGTCGCCGGGATTCACGCCGGAACCGCGAATGAGCAGGTGTGGCTCGTCGAGCACCCTCCGCTTTATACCGCCGGCACCTCGGCCAAACCGTCCGAATTGACCGATCCGACCCGATTCCCGACCTTCGCCGCGGGCCGGGGGGGGCAATGGACCTATCACGGTCCCGGCCAGCGCACGGCCTATGTGATGCTGGACCTGAACCGCCCGCACGGCCGCGTACCGCCGCGGGACGTCCGTTGCTATGTCAACGGCCTGGAGGAATGGCTGATCCGCGCCCTGGAGCGCTTCAATGTGAAGGGGGAGCGCCGCGAGGGCCGAGTCGGAATCTGGGTCGTTGACCCCGTTACTGGTGCCGAAGCGAAAATCGGCGCGATCGGCGTTCGGGTTACGCGATGGGTAAGCTGGCATGGGGTCGCACTGAACGTCGAACCCAACCTGACCCATTTTGGCGGCATTGTTCCCTGCGGTCTGCCGCAGTTCGGCGTCACCAGCCTCGCTGCACTTGGCATACCGGCGACCATGCAAGATGCCGATGTCGCATTAAAATCCGCCTGGGCGGATGTTTTCGAAGCAGACGGGGCCACATAATATGGCCCCCCCGCGTTGATCGCTGCGCCGGTCATCGGGCCGGTCACGAACCTGGCAACAAGCACCTTGCGGATCGGGGCAAGCCCCGGGACGGCATGGTCCAATGCTTGGTTCGGGTTGCCGCCTGGCCATCGATTATGCCCCGCGCACGGACATGCGGACAGACTTCGTTAACCCGGCTTTGCCGTCGATGAAGAACCAGCCGTCTGCCCGGGCCATACGTCCGCCCGTGCCAGCACCGGAATGAATATCCTTCTCACGCCGCGCGGGGGCCTCGGGTTCCTGATGCCGGCAGCCGCCGCGTTCAAGAAATATCTGCAACCATTTGGTAACCGAACGGTCGTTATGGTCACGCCGCCGTAGATCAACACCATGATGGCGCGGGTAAAAAATGGAACGCAGTCAGACCGTCAGGTATGAAAGTCTGCCGGTCGCCGGGGTGCCTTCGCAAGTCCGCGGCAGGCACCGGCCGCTTCTGCTTTGGGGTATTCTCTGTGTTTGCTTTGGCATGGGCATGCACCTGCTGGGTGTCTTGCTGGTTTTCCCGCGCTATCTGTTGGGTTTGAATCAGGCACTGCTGCCGTTCAACGAATGGATCGTGTGGTACAGCGGGATGCCGGTTATGGCCGGATTAGCCCTGGCATTGACCGACCTTTTTGTCCTGTTGCCGAACAAACGGCGGAGCGAACAGGTCCGTTGTGATGCACTGCCGAACCGTGGCCTGACAGTCGCGCTGACTGCCTACAACGACGAATTGAGCATTGCCGAGGCAGTGCGCGATTTTCTCGGACATCCGTTGGTTCGGAATGTCATCGTGGTCAGTAACAGCAGCACGGATGCAACCTTTGAACGGGCGCAGGCCGCGGGCGCTATCACATTCGACGAAACCGCCCGGGGTTACGGCCGCTGCGTCTTCCGCTGCTTGTCCGAAGCAGTAAAGTGCGCGGATACCGACCTGATCGTTCTGTGCGAAGGGGACCGGACTTTCCGCGCGCACGATCTTGATAAATTTCTGGCTTATGCGCCGCACGCCGATATCGTGAATGGCACGCGCACGGTCGAACCGTTGCGGCAATATGCGACACAGCTCAGTACATTCATGTATTATGGCAATTTTTTCGTCGGAAAGCTGCTCGAATCCAAGCATCTCGGCAGATGTACGATCACCGATGTTGGCACCACCTATAAGCTCTGCCATCGCGACGCCCTGCTTCGGTTGTTGCCGACGCTCGATCCGTCCGTCAATTTGGAGTTCAATGCCCATTTTCTCGATACTGCATTGGCCCAAGGCTGCTCGATGGTGGAATGTCCCGTGACGTTTCATCCCCGGATCGGCGTCAGCAAGGGCGGCAACACCAATAACATGCGGGCCTTGCTGGTTGGATTGCGCATGATGGCGGGTATCGTGTTTGGCTGGCGCCCCAGCGGGCATACGTCATGAGTTATCATGAATCCCGTCTGACGCCGGATCCCAAGCGTGACGTCGTCTGGCAGGCCCTGTGGCGTTTCTATTTTAGCCACAGGGTTCCCTCTGACGGCTGCGTGCTGGATCTTGGTTCCGGCTACGGCAATTTCATCAATACCGTGCAGGCAAGGCGTCGGATCGCGCTGGACAACTGGCCGGAGTTCACGCGATTTCTGGCGCCAGGGGTAGAATCGCGCGTCGGCACGGTGACGGATCTGGAATTCCTGGAGGACGGCGCTGTCGATTTCGCTTTCGCCAGCAATATCTTCGAACACATCCCGCAGGCGGATTTCGGTCGTGTCCTGGCCGGGCTGCGCCGGAAACTCTCATCCAGGGGCACATTGACCATTCTCCAGCCGAATTATCGTTACGCTTACCGGGAATACTTCGACGACTATACCCATGTGACAGTCTATTCGCATATCGGGATGGCGGATTTCCTCAAGGCTAACGGGTATGACCCGATCGAGGTTTCGCCTCGCTTTCTTCCGTTGACCGTTAAGTCGCGAATGCCCGTTTCGCCATGGTTAATCGGGGCGTACCTCGCCTCGCCGGTCAAGCCGCTCGGCAAGCAGATGTTGATCCATGCCAGGCCGCGGCAGTAGCCGAATGAGGTCCCTGACATTGAATGGAATCGACGGGGGTAACGCAAGGCTCGCTGGAATCCGTTCGCGGCTGCAAAAAAGCGATGCGCTGTTTTTCGCCGGACTGGTGCTTGTTTGCGGTTTGTCCGCCTTCATCGGCATCGCTGCTCCATTGGGCAGCTACGGGCACGATGTCCTGTTTCTTCTCGATACCGCCAATCGGGTGATCCAGGGGCAGGTACCGCACCGGGATTTTTCTTCCGCCTGGGGGCCGGTCATGTACCTGATCGATTCCGCCGGCCTGTTAATGGCCGACATGCGCCCGGCTGGAATTGGCTACGCTAACGCTGTGTTTGGGGCCATCGTTGCGACCTGGACTTTCCTGCTGGCCCGGTCTGTTTGGAATCCGTTCATTGCCAGTGCCGCGGGGATTTATACTGCCCTTCTGATCGCTGCGCCGTTCGCATTGAGCAATAATCCGTTCGATTTCGGATATGCGATGATATACAATAGATACGGATACGCATTATTCGGTATCGTAGTTATTGAATGCGCCCGCAATGGTTTGCCGGCATCCTGCGCGCCACGCAACTCCGCTGTCGGGCCGATTTCCTCCGGTATCGCGCTCGGCCTGCTGGCATTTCTGAAAATTAGCTATGCAATGGTGGCAATCCCGTTCTTCGTCGTTTCGACGTTGATCGCCGCTGCCCCCCGTCGGCGTCGGTTGTTTTACGCTCTCGGTGGTTTTTCCGTAGTGGCAGCGGCCGTCATGGGCTACCTGCGCTTCGATTTTTCCGACATGTGGAACGACCTTTCAATCGCTGCCGCGGCGCGGCGGTTATCGCTTCAGCCGCGATACGCGGTGGGCGCTATCGATGTTGTGCAAGGTGCCATTATTATCATATTCTGTTTTTTACTTTATAAAGCTGGTTCGGAGCACGCCCTCAAAGGCAAAATACGGCTTCACGCGATCGCGATGGCGCTGATGGCGGTCGCGGCCGGGTACCTTCTGCTGATTTCCAATCAGCAGACTGACGTCTTTCCGTTGAACGGCTATGCGGCGGTAGGGCTGGCTGCCGCATATCGGCAACTGTCCGGCGGAAAGCCGCTGGTATGGCGGGGTCTTACACCCGGGTTCCCAATTCCGGCGCTGCTTCTGGCTTGCCTTTTGCCGCTCAGCCTTTGGAACGGAGTATCGCTTGCCGGCGCGGCCATCGAACATGCAAAGCCGCAAAGGGCGCATGTTATGCCATTGGAGTCACCTGGCCGTGGCGCCGGCCTGGTTTTTCGACCCGTCGAGGATGCGCTGGCTACGGAAACGACGGGCGCGGCATACGTGCGGGCGGTCAATGACGGTCTGGAATTGCTGCGACGCCATACAGGCGGCGGCGACGGAATCCTTACATTGGATGAGTTCAATCCGTTCAACTACCTTCTCGATCGTCCGTCCCCGAGCGGCGGGCTTGCCGCCGCTGCGTATAACTACATCTTCTCCGACTCCGCCCATCCGGGGGATAAGCGGTTTTTCGGCAACGCCCGCTATGTCATGGTTCGGAAATATCTCGGGGCGGACTCTGGCATGGAACGTGACAATGTCGCCGCCCTCATGCGGATCTACGGGCCGGCATTGCGTGCGAACTTCGCGCCGGTCGAGGAAACCAGCCACTGGGCGCTGTGGGCCCGCAAATAGCCCGTGTGCGGCCGATCGGCCCCGGCGAATGCCAGGGGTGTGTCCCGCTGGCATCGCCAAGCCCCAGCGCCTAGCGAACGATCTCGCAGCCCAGCCGAACCAGCGCCGCATCTACCCAGGACCGGTCGGACGTGCCGGCCCGGATCGCGGCCATCTGCTGTTCCTCGGCGTCGTTCTTGGCCTTGGCTGCCTTGTAGATCGTCTCGGCTTCCAGCCTGGGCACGCACAGCATGCCGTCGTC
>JAKBCJ010000294.1 GCA_021807975.1 Pseudomonadota bacterium
AAAGCGCCGCAGCCAGTCCTGTGCCGGACGCTCCACCCAGCGGAACACCCCCGTCGCGGCCAGCAGAACCGCGCCGAGATAGGCCAGCATGAACCAGCCGTCGTAAATCCACGACCGTATCAGCGCCGGCCCGACAAGCAGCATCGCCGCCAACTGCATCGGAAAATGCAGCATATAGCTGGCATAGGTCAGGTTCCCCAGGTCGGTCAGCAACATCCTGACCCGCGCACCTCGCGGCCGGATCGCCAGTTGCACCAGAAGAACCGACATCGGGAAGATCGCCAGCCCGCCGCCCGCGATTGCCAGGGTCCGGCGGTACACCAGGCCAGAAACGACAAGGATCGAAACGCCGCAGCCAACCGCGACAAGGTTCCGCTGACGCGGGGTCAGCGTCTCGATCCAGCGATACAGGTGCAGGATCAGCGCGCCCAGGAAGAAGAACGTGCCCGCCCCGGTGAATGCCAGCTTGATCCCGAAGACCGCCCGAACCGCCGACGCCACGATGCCAAACGAGGCCATGGTGACCAGATCCACTTTCCACCCCGACCCGGCGAAGCGGGAAATCCAGAAGAACACGATATAGATCAGCACTTCGGCCGACACGCTCCAGGACGGGCCGTTGAAGGACTCCCCAAGCTGAAAGCCCCACCAGTTGGCGAAGGCCAAGCTCAACACAAAATGCCGGACATCGTTGAATACATAGACAAATGTCTCACCATACCGGGCAAAATACACTGCCTGTAGCGCCGCGACGATCAGCAGGGTGGCAATATGCAACGGGTACAGCCGGGAAAACCGCAGCCAGACGAAGCGGCCGAACGACAGCCCTGCCCGGCCGATCCGGTCGGCGTATTTCCAGGCGAAAATGAAGCCGGAGATACACCAGAACAGCTCCACCCCCTCATACCCATACGTGTAAAACGGGGCGAACAGCCAATGGAACGGCAGGCGTGCCGGATCCCATGGCACTTCATTCTGCCCCACGAACATGAAATGCTGATAGTGCCAGACCAGCACGCCGATCGCCGCCAGGAAGCGCAGCACTTCAAGCCCGATCAAACGCGATCCGGCGTCTTGTTTAACAGGGTCGGTCATCGGTCAGACCGGCAGCCGGATACGCGCGCGCAAACCGCCCAGGGGACTATCCTCCAAAACGATGTCACCGCCATGGGCGCGCACGATATCGCGCGCGATGGTCAGCCCAAGGCCGGTGCCCCCCGCCGATCCGCTTTCGAACGGGCGGAACACGCTCTCCCGCCGGTCGGCGGGTATGCCCGGCCCGTCGTCATCCACCGTCACCTGAACCGACCGGCCCTGTGCCACAGCGCCCAACGCCACATGCCGCGCATGCCGGCGCGCATTATCCACCAGATTGGTGATCGCCCGGCGCACCGCATCGGCGCGTAGCTTCAGTGTCAGATCGGCGGGGACCTCCAGCACCAGCGACGCCCCCGCCCGCCGAGCGCCGGTGGCCACGTCGTCGAGGATATTGGCGAGATTGACGGGTTCGGCCTGTTCGGTCCCCTCGCCGCGGGCAAATGCCAGATAGCCGCCGATCATACGGTCCATCTCCTCCACATCGGCGGTCATTTCCGCGACGTCCTGCCGTAGCTCCTCGGTCTTTGGCAGCATCGCCAGCGCCAGCCGCAACCGGGTCAGCGGGGTGCGCAAATCGTGGGAAACGCCAGCCAGCATTTCGGTGCGCTGCGCCAGAAAGCGCCGGATCCGCTCCTGCATGCGGTTGAACGCGGCCGCCGCCTGCCGCACTTCGATTGCCCCCTCCGGCCGGATCGGCGGCACATCGCGCCCCATCCCGAACGCCTCGGCCGATCGGGCAAGACGGCGGATCGCCCTGATCTGGTTCCGCATGAACAGTGCCGCGATGATGAACAGGAACAGCGCGGAGCCGACAATCCAGCCGACGAACAGGAAGATCGTCCCGATCGACAGCCGCTTGCGCGGTGCCTGCACGTCCAGCACGCCATCGGGCAGTTGCAGCCTTATCAGGACAGTATGGGGGTCGGACGACCAGTCCATGTTGAACGGGACATTGAACTTCGCGGTCAGTGCCGCGGCCAGGTCGTCATCCATCGGCCCGGGAATATTGCGCCATTTTTTCGGCTGCAGGCGGGCGCCGGGTTCCAGCCTGATGCCCAGGTCGAACTGATCGCGGGCCATTTGCAACACCCATTCGCGATCCGTCGGGCTTTGGAACTGCCGCAGCAGTTCCACCGTGTAATAGATTTCCCCGGCGATCGCGCTGGACAGGCGCCGCGACACGATACCCAGATGATTGCCATAGAACAGTTGGAGCGCGATGGCCTGCACAAGCACCAGCGGCACCAGCATGATCAGCAGCGTGCGGCCGAACAGCGAACGCGGCATCAGGCGCTTGAACGGGTTTACGAACTGCGATGGAACGCGGGCACGCATGTCAGGCACCTGGCTTCAGAATATAACCGCGGCCGCGCACGGTATGCAGAAAGCGCGGTTCCCGCGGATCGGACTCGATCTTGCGGCGCAGGCGCACCACCTGAACGTCGATCGCACGCTCCCCGGCGTCGTCCATGCCCAAGGCTTCGGCAATGTCCTCGCGCGACAGCACCTCGTTCGGCTTGCGGGCCAGCGCCGTCAACAGCGCCGACTCACCGCCCGTCAGCCGAATCGGACCGCCAGCGTCGCGCAGTTCGCCGCGCTCGACATCGAACTCCGCGCCGCCGATCCGTATCGGGCCGGCCGGCGCCTCGACCGAGGCCGGCGCCGGCGTGCGGCGCAGCAACGACCGGATACGCAGCACCAGTTCGCGCGGTTCGAACGGTTTGCCCAGGTAATCGTCGGCCCCGGCCTCGAACCCCGCGATCCGGTCCTCCGGCGCCCCGCGCGCGGTCAACAGCAGGATCGGCAAATCGTGCCGCCCGTCCCGGCGCAACGACTGGGTCAGGTCGAGCCCGGACTCGCCCGGCATCATCACGTCCAGAACCATCAGGTCGGGATCGATCGCGCGCAGTTTCGTCCGGGCTTCGGCGGCATCGCCCGCCATGGTCACGCGGAACCCCTCGCTGCTCAGGTAACGCGCCAGACGGTCGCGCAGACGGGGGTCATCTTCCACGACCAGGATGTGGCAATCGTCGGCCATGCTGTCAGGTGTCCTCCGCCGATCCGGTTCCATCCATATAGTCACGCGCGCCCCGATCCATGATACCCCGCATCACCGTACGGAACCCTTGCACCCCGGCCGGCCCGGCCCCGGTGTATGCCGCGGCGATCCGGTCGCGCTGTGCCTCGAACAGCCGGCGTTCCAGCGCCGAACCCTTGTCGGTCAACGTCAGCAGGCGCAACCGCCGGTCCTCGAACCCCGGCGCCTGGCCGACAAACCCCTCATCGACCAGTTGGTTGAGCACCCGAGCCAGGGACTGCTTGGTGATGCGAAGGACCGCGAGAAGACTGGAAACGGTGATACCGGGATTGCGGCCGATAAAATGCAGCGCGCGATGATGGGCGCGGCCCAGCCCCAGCTCATCCAGCACCTGATCCGCCACGTTGGTGAAATCGCGATAGGCGAAAAAGAGCAAATCCTGCGCCATACGCATTTCGGCATCGCTGAGATCGACAACCGGGGTTGGCGGGGGCAGTTTGGGCGGCGGGACGAAGCGGGGCTTGTCTTTCAGCATGCCAGTCATTCGATTCCGAAATGGGTCAGTATTGTTGACTTAAAATGTAGATATGTTTTAGATTGATGCCGCTGGGCGCAACAAAATTACCGCAGGGACGATCATGACGCTACTTCCTTTCGACGACCGGGACGGCTGGCTTTGGCTGGACGGTTCTCTGGTGCCCTGGCGGGACGCTAGGCTGCACGTTCTATCGCATGGATTGCACTATGCCAGCGCGGTGTTTGAAGGCGAGCGCGCCTACTCCGGCAACATTTTTCGCCTGCGCGACCATTCCCGGCGGCTGATCGAGTCCGGCCGCATCCTGAGTTTCGAGATTCCCTACTCCGAGGACGAGATCGACGCCGCCAGCAATGCGGTGCTGAAAGCCAACGGCCTGACCGACGGTTACGTCCGCCCGATCGCATGGCGCGGATCGGAACAGTTGGCCGTGTCGGCGACCGGCACGTCGATCCATCTGGCGATCGGCGCATGGCCGTGGCCCAGCTATTTCGGGGCGGAGCGGATGCAGGGCATCCGGGTCGGCCAGGCCGAATGGCGCCGCCCGCCGCCCAATACCGCGCCGGTCAAGGCCAAGGCATCGGGCCTGTACATGATCGCCTCGCTGGCGAAGGTGAAGGCGGAGCAGGAAGGATATTCCGACGCCCTGCTGCTGGACTGGCGCGGGCTGGTGGCGGAAACCACCGGGGCGAACATTTTCTTCGTGATGGACGGCGAACTGCACACGCCGATACCGGATTGCTTCCTGGACGGGATCACCCGGCGCAGCGTCATCAGCCTGGCGAAGCGCAACCAGATGAAGGTTGTCGAACGCCAGATCGAGGAATCCGATCTGGCGCGCGCAACCGAGGTGTTCCTGGCCGGCACGGCGGCCGAAGTCACCGCGGTGCGCGAAATCGGCCCGCATCGCTACACGCCCGGGGCGATCACCGAGACGTTGATGAAGGATTACGACAGCTTAGTGCAACTCTCGCCGGAACAGGTCGCGCGGGCCGTCGCTTCGGCGTAGAGTCGGGTTCCGGATATGCAAAGGAGCACCGCGTGACGGATACCCATGTGGTCATCGTCGGGGCCGGCCTCGCGGGGCTGGGTGCTGCGGCGGCCTGCCGGGACGCGGGGCGCCGGGCGTTGGTGCTGGAGGCGTCGGGCCGCGTCGGCGGACGGGCATGGACCGATTATCCCGCGGCGCTGGGCGGGGTTTGGTTCGACATGGGCGCTGTCTGGTTCCACGACGCGGAACACAACCCCATGGTGCCCATCGCCCGGGCAGCCGGCGACACGCTGCTGCGATCGGATGAAATCCGCCAGGAACGCACTTTCATCGGCGGCCGGCCGGCGACGGATGCCGAACTGAACGCCTATGCCCGGGCCTGGCCGAGCTATGAGGCGAAAGCTGAATCGATCCTCGCGGCCGAGGGCGACGTGGCGCTGGCGGAAGTCACGCGGCGGCTGCCGGACGATCCATGGGCGGCCACGATCGAAGCATGGGAAGGCCCCGTCATCTGCGCGGTGGACGCCGATCGCTTCAGCGCCCGGGACTGGCGGCGCAACGCGCTGGGCGGCAGCAATCTGGTGCCGGACGGCGGAATTGGCGCATTCGTGCAACGGCGCCTGACCAAGGGCCTGGATATCCGCCTGAACACCAAGGTGACGCGGGTGCGCTGGGGTGGCCGTAACGGACAGGTAACCGTGGAAACCGCCAGCGGGTCGATCACCGCCGAAGCCTGCATCGTCACCGTTTCCACCGGCGTGCTGGCATCCGGTGCCCTGGCGTTCGAACCGGCTTTGCCCGCCAAGGTGACCGATGCCGTGCATGCGCTGCCGATGGGGCTGGCGATGAAGGTCGCGCTGCGCGCCATCGGGACCGACCGGCTGGACCTGCCGATGCATTGTTCGGTCGATCGCATCCTGGAACGCCAGGGCGAGCCGCTGATGCCATTCCAGTGCTGGCCATTCGGCCGCGATTATGTCCAAGGCTGGATCGGCGGTTCGGTGGCTTGGGACCTGGCCAGGACCGGCGAGGCGGCCGCGGTGGATTATGCGTTATCCTATCTTCGGAAAGCATTCGGCGGCCGGGTGGACAGGCTGTTTGCCGGCGGAGCGTCCCTTGTGACGCACTGGGACGCCGACCCGCTGGTCCGGGGCGCCTATTGCTACGCCATCCCCGGGTCGGCAATGGCGCGCGACCGCCTCGCCGAACCGGTCGCCGGCGGGCATTTGATGTTCGCTGGCGAAGCGTGCCATGTCGGGTTCGCCGGCACCGTTGCCGGCGCCTGGATCAGCGGGCAATCCGCCGCCGGGCAGGCGCTGGCGGCCATCGCCGCTTAGCGTCCGACAGCCAAAGGAGGAAACACATGGAAATTCTTGGCCTGGGCCTGCATTTCGAGGATCTGCCTCTCGGTCGCCAGTTCCGCACCATCGGGCGCACGCTGACCGAGGCCGATCTGGTCAACTTCATCGGTGTAACAGGCATGACCGAAGTCCTGTTCTCCAACATCGAGTTCCTGAAGTCCGAAAGCGACATCACGCAGCGG
>JAKBCJ010000295.1 GCA_021807975.1 Pseudomonadota bacterium
ATATGTATATGAACCAATTCCGGGACATCCGGCGGCATTGAAATGTAGGCGATTCAGCCCGATCGAGGCGGCGTATCGGCCAGGCGGGTTACCCGCAACGCCGCAAGTGCCGAATTAAACAACCTGAGGCGATGCCAACTCTTGAACCAAGCGGCTTTCGGGCCGCACCATGAATGAACCAGAGCAACTGACGCCAATCCAGGTCTTCGCAGCCCCGGCGCACTGTGATGGAGACGGTCCGACATTTGTCATCACACCTTGCGAGCGCGATTTCACCGCATAGCGCATAATTCCTATGCTGCGATGCAACATTCCCAAACGACGGCCTCGGGTGCATCTAACGGCCAACGCGCAGTTCAGCGCCGACGCTAGAAGGACCACTCCGATGAAAAACCTGATTCTCGCCGCCGTTGCCGTCGTAAGCCTTGGAATGGGCAGTGCCTTTGCCGCTGGCGTTCCCGGCTCCACCGACACCCAGTACGGAACCCTGGCGTTCCCGAACCAGCCTTACCACAACGGTACGGTGTTTTCCGAAATCTTCCACAAGGTTTTCGGCCATCAGAACTATAACAACCCGGCCGTCGCCAGCAACGCGACCCACGGTGCAGCTTCGACCACCGTCCGCTAAGCGGTCGAACCGAACAACGGGCAAAGGGCCGGGTATTCCCGGCCCTTTTCGCTGTACAGCCCCAGGAAACCCACCATCGCCGAGGGTATTGTGCTGGCGCCCACTACGGCCCGACCGGGCAATTTAATCCTACGGCGGATGCTGGTATAGCTGCGACCGAATACAGGGAGACAAAAAACATGATCGTCGTCCACCACCTGAACGATTCCAGGTCCCAGCGCATCCTCTGGCTGATGGAGGAACTCGGCGTCCCCTACGACATCGAATTCTACCAGCGTGATGCGCAGACCCGGCTTGCTCCGCCTGAACTGAAAGTCATCCATCCGCTTGGTAAGTCTCCGGTCATTACCGACAATGGGCGGGTGATTATCGAGTCCGGCGCGATTATAGACTACATCGTCCGCCGCCACGGCAACGGAAGGCTGCACCCCCCCGCGGAAACACCGGCTTATGACGACTATGTCCAATGGCTGCACTTTGCCGAGGGTTCGGCAATGCTGCCCTTGCTGCTGAAACTCTATGTCTCCAGACTGGGCGAGGCTGGCGCGCCGCTGCATCCACGGATCGAAAGCGAAGTCGCCAACCACCTCGGCTACATCGACTCCCGCCTCGCCAACAGACCCTATCTGCTCGGTGAGGACCTGACAGCCGCCGACATACAAATGAGCTTCGTTGGCGAAGCCGCTTCCACGCGCATCGATCGATCCGCCTATCCGAACCTGGATGCCTGGGTCCGCCGGTTTCAGGCCCGTCCGGCCTACAAGGCGGCGCTGCTTCGCGGCGGTCCTTACAGCTTCGCATAAACCGAAACCCGTCATGGCGGTGCGGCGCGACTTATCGCCGCACCGCCATGACGATCCGGTTGGTGTTCGTCCCGAGGCTGTTGTTGCCGACGCCCCAGCAATTCGCCGTCTTGGTGAAATCCTGCTGGTTCACCATTACCCCCAATACCTCGAACGGCATTCCCTCGACGGCCGCCGCGACGTGCTGTTCCAGCCGCACCTTCCCCCCGCGTACTTCACCCACCTCGAACGCCACAAATCCGCCCGGACGCACCACTCGGGCGAATTCCGCGAACCCGCGGCGGACAAACGCCTCCCAATCGGCGATATGGCGATGCTTGTCGATCCGCACATTCGCCGGATCGATGCCGGCAAACCAGCAGCGCAGCCAGTTGTCGCCCTCGTAATCCACCACATCCAGGAACGGCGGAGAGGTCACGATCAGGTCCACCGATCCATCCGCAAGCGCCGGAGTCCGCTCCGCCGGCCCCGTCAGCAACGCGGCCGGCGGATGCGGCGGCGGCATCCCGTCGGCCAGCAGGGCGCGGGTCTTTTTCAGGATAATCGCCCGCACATCCCGCACCGGGGGCACCTGACCGCGACGCTGGTTGATACGGCGCTGCGCTCGCGCCGACACCGCCTGATTTGGCGGCATGGTGTAAACCGAGAAAAACCCCGGCGAGTGGCCCGTCAACCGGTTCAGTGCCACCATACGGATCCAACCGTCCACCGCGTCGTCCGTGCGCAATGCGAACCGCAATGCCTGGATCTGGCGAAGTGTCTCCGGGTGGTAGAACGCCAGCAGATCGGGGTCCGCCGAAGCGTCGCCGGCACCCGACAGGTCGATCGCCGCAAGCCGGTCCCGCACCGATTCGACCGGGGGCGGATCTAACCGGGGCCCGGACAACATCGCGCTTAATGGATTGACGTCGTTAGCCGCCGGCGCCCGCCCCATCAGCGCGGCCTGTACCGCAGTGGTGCCGCGTCCTGAGAACGGATCGTACACCCGGTCGCCCGGCGCCGTCAGCCGCTGAATAAAGAACTCGGGAAGCTGCGACTTGAAGCAGGCGCGATAGCTGATCTCGTGGATCGAGTGGCCGCGCCGCTGCCCGGCGGTCCAGAACGCGTTGACAAAGTAGCGCAGCCCCGCTTCCTCGAATTCAACCGTCCGGGAGCCGTCCAGGCTGAAGGTTCGCAGCCCTTCGATCACCGCAGGAACGGATTGTTCGCCCTCTCCGCCCCGATCGTGGACCCGGGTCCGTGTCCGCACAGAAAGGACATATCGTCGCCGAGCGGCAACAGCTTGGTCTTGATGGCGTCGATCAGCGCCGCCGTGTCGCCATAGGGAAAATCGGTTCGCCCGACCGATCCCTGGAACAGAACGTCGCCCACCAGGGCAAACCGAGCGTCGGTGTTGACGAAAACCAGGGAACCAGGGGTGTGGCCGGGGCAGTGCAACACGTCGAACCGATGCGGCCCCAGCGTCAGCACATCGCCTTCTTCCATCCAGCGATCCGGCGTCACATTGGACGCGACGAACCCGTAGCCGGCGGCCTGGGAGGCGATGCCGTTCAACAGGAATTCGTCCCGCCGGTCCGGCCCTTCCACCGGCACCGGGGCACCATATTTCGCCGTCAGCGCATCGCGCAGTCCGGCCGCGCCGCCGGCGTGATCCAGATGCCCGTGGGTCAGCACGATCTTGTGGATCGCCGCGCCGGTCTGCTCGATCGCCGCCAGGATGCGATCCACGTCGCCGCCGGGATCGACCACCATGCCGGCCTTGGTTTCGTCGTCCCACAGGATCGCGCAATTCTGCTGGAACGGGGTGACCGGGACGATTGCCCCTCGCAACTGTCCCATCCTAATGCAGCTTCGGCGATTTCAGGAAGCTGGCCCGATCCGCCGACCTCACCGAGACCCGCTTGGGGGACCCGTCGCGTTCGATCCGCAGCCGCACCTCGGCCCCCGCACTGCCAGATGACCAGACGCGGCGCCAAAGGCCGGCAAGATCGGGGATTTCCTCGTCGTTTACGGTCAGGATTTTGTCGCCGGCACGCACGCCCGCCTGTTCGGCCGGACCGTTATCGGCCAGTCCGCCAACCACCAGGGTTTCATCCGATTCGGTGGCGTACATCCCCAGCCACGGACGGGCGGGGCGGTTGACGCGGCCGTAGGTCAGCAGATCATCCATGATTGGGGCCAGCAGACCGATCGGCACCACCATGTTCATGTCCAGCCTGTGTCCCTTGCCGTCGCCCTGCTGCAGGATCAACGATCCGATGCCCAGCAGCTTGCCGTCCGTCCCGATCAGCCCGCAGCCGCCCCAGAACGGGTGCGCGGGCGCGGTGAACAGCGCGTCGTCCAGCACGTATTCCCAATAGCCCGCGAACTCCTGCCGCCCGACGATGCGGGTTTCGATGGCATGGTGGCGTCCACCGCCTGCCGCCAAAACAGCCTGATCGCCGACTTTCAGCATGTCGGAATCGCCCATTTCCAGGGTCGGCAGGTCCAGCTTGCCCAGCGCCTGCACCAGTCCGAGTCCACTCTCCTGGTCGTACGCCAAAGCGTGCCCCGGAACGGCCTGACCGTCGGTGGAGGTGATCCAGATCGTTTCAGCCTCGGTGATCAGGTACCCGATCGTGGCGATCAGCCCGGTTCCCTTGATCATCACGCCGCTGCCGGCACGCTCCGTCCCCAGCGTGTTGGCGGTGAACGCATCGGCCGGCACATAGGTTTTAAGGCTGACGACAGCCTTTAGCGCCCGTTCGAGGTCGAACGAGTAGTCGGTGGGGTCAGGCTGGAGGTTGGACGGGATTTCCCAGTCTTCCTTCTTCACGCCTCGCCGTCTCCCCTGGTTCGGGCGTCCCTTCGGTGTATCGGTCATAGTATGATTATATCGGCTCTTTCAGCGATTGCGACAGTGGAAGCGGCAAGAGCGGGTCCCAATTCAGCCGCCGGTCCCATGGCGATTGGCTGCGAGTTCGTCCGGGGTAAGCTGGAAGCCCGCAAACACTTCGTAAGCCGCGCCGGATTTTTCCGGAGAAACTGGCAGCAGGAGATCCACCGGAGGGCTGGTGATCGTCATCCGGTCCACGTTCGGCGGAAATGTCAGATGCACATGATATACATGCTTGTCGCGGATGGTTCCACCTTCCACCACAGCCAGGAAGACCGGCACGTCGGCATCACGGCCCTTCATCGCCGGCCCACGCTGTAGCGAGATCGATACCGAAACCGTCGTCGGCAGAACGGACTTATCCTCCGCGGACTGGCACTTGCCGTCCAATCCGACAACCCGAGCCTGGAGGATCAGATCGGTAAGGTCCCGGGCCGGACCGGGACCGGCATATCGGGTCAGGTCGGCCAGGGTGGGCTCCAACTTGGGGACCGGGCATTGCGGTGGGAAATCGTTATGTCCGCCGCCGCACCCGAACAGGGGCAGCAGCAGCGCCGGGATACAGTAGCGTGGACTAAAGCGCATCGAGAACTCCGCAAGGCCGGCAACACGGCCGGCACGTCATTGTGCCGCCGGCCAGAGGGATGGGCAACAAACGCTTACAACGCGGCGCGGAGGTATTGCGGCGGCACTTCCGGCTTAACGCCCAGCGTCTTCGCTGCCCGGATCGGCCATGCCGGATCGGCCAGAATGCCGCGCGCCAGAAGCACCACGTCCGCCCGGCCGTTCCCCAGGATTTCCTCGGCATGAGTCGGTTCGGTAATCAGGCCGACCGCGCCGGTGGCAATGCCCGCCTGGTTACGGATCGCGTCGGCGAACGGAACCTGGTAGCCGGGATGCAGGGACGGGATTTTCTGTTCGTGCGACACGCCGCCCGAGGAGCAGTCGATCAGATCGACCAGCCCGGTCGCCGCCAGATTGCGGGACACGGCGACGGTGTCCTCGATCGTCAGGCCGCCCGGGGTCCAGTCGGAGCAGGACAGCCGCACCCACAACGGCAGGTCCGACGGCCATTCGCCGCGAATCGCCTCGATAACTTCCATCAGAAAGCGGCTGCGTCCGTTCAGGTCGCCGCCATAAACGTCATTGCGTTGGTTGGAGATCGGCGACAGGAACGAGTGGCCCAAATAGCCGTGCGCGGCGTGAACTTCCGCGATCTTGAACCCGGCGTCGCGCGCCATGCGGGCGGACGCGGCGAACTGGCCGACAATCTCACCGATCTCGCTGGCCGACAGCGCATGCGGCACCGTCGCACCCGGCAAGGCCGGCAGCGCACTCGGGGCAACCGGGGTCCAGCCGCCCTGGTCCAGCGGGATCGGCTTGCCGCTTTCCCACGGGCGGTGGGACGATGCCTTACGGCCGGCATGGGCGATCTGGATGGCAGGCACGGCACCGCACATCGTGATGACGTTGGCCAGACGGGCCAGCAGGGCCTGATGTTCCGGCGCATAGGCCCCAAGGCAGCCCGGGGTGATGCGGCCGATGGCGGAGACGTGCGTCGCCTCCGCCATCACGATCCCTGCCCCGCCGGCCGCCTTGGCACCCAGGTTCTGAATGTGCCAGTCGCTGCCCAGGCCGTCGGTGGCGCTGTATTGGCACATCGGGGCCACCACGATGCGGTTACGGGCGGTCACCGACCGGAAGCTGATCGGCTGGAAGAGGAGCGGTGCGGGCATAAGCGGGGGCGTCCTGACTGGCGATATGTTCGGGGTGCATATAGCCTATTGTTTTCGAGATGAAACCGGGGGCCGAGCTTGAATATCCTGTCGATCCAGTCCTGGGTCAGCTTTGGCCATGTCGGCAACGCCAGCGCGGTGTTCCCGCTCCAACGGCTGGG
>JAKBCJ010000296.1 GCA_021807975.1 Pseudomonadota bacterium
TCATGATGTCCCGGGCGGTGCTGCCGCATATGTTGAAAGCAAACAGAGGGCGAATTATCACTGTCACGACCAGTCTTGGGACGATGGTGCGGGAGGGCTACCTGCTCTACGGATCCAGCAAAGCCGCGGCGGAATCCTCGATGGCCGTTTTGGCGGCCGATCTGAAGGGAACCGGCATCACCGCTAACGTGCTTGTGCCGGGCGGCGTGACCGACACCCCGCTGGTGGGCGATGCCGGCGACCGCTCAAAAATGCTGCGGCCGGACATCATGGTGCCCCCGCTGCTGTGGCTGGTATCCGACGAGGCCCGCATGGTTAGCGGCCGGCGGTTCATCGCCGCTGATTGGGATACCCGCCTCTTGCCGGCCGATGCTGCCGAGGCCGCGGGCGCGCCCGTCGCGTGGCTGAGCATCGCCCGGATGCCGATCGAACCCGGATAGCAGAAACGCGAATTGCCCGTGCTGCCATGTGATCCAATGTCCATGCAAGTTGCATTGCAGGGGCTAACATGGCGGCTACACATGACCATTTCGACATTATCGTCATCGGCAGCGGGCCGGGCGGTGCGTCGCTGGCGCATCGCCTGGCGGCGACCGGCAAACGAATCCTCATGCTGGAAAGAGGCGACTACCTGCCGCGGTCCCGGCAGAATTGGGATTCGAAAGCAGTTTTCGTGGATGGAGTCTATCAGGCCAGCGAAACCTGGTACGGCGGCGACGGCAGCACGTTTCACCCCGGCCTGCATTATTACGTCGGTGGAAATTCCAAGGTCTATGGAGCGGCGCTGTTGCGTCTGCGGGAGCGTGACTTTGGCGCCCTTCAGCACGTGGATGGCGTCTCACCCGCATGGCCGCTCGGTTACGATGTTTTCGAGCCGTATTACACCCGGGCAGAGGCTTTGTATCACGTCCATGGGCTACGCGGCGAAGACCCCAATGAGCCTTGGTCGAGCGCCCCCTATGCCTATCCGCCGGTCAAGCATGAGCCGCGAATCCAGCAACTGAACGACATTTTAATGCGTGAAGGATTGCATCCGTTTCACCTGCCGCTTGGGATCAGGCTGGATCAGAATCCCGATGGAAGCGCAACGACCTACAGCCCCTGCATCCGCTGCGATACGTTCGATGGATTTCCCTGCGCGATCAACGCCAAGGCGGATGCCCAGGTAATCTGTGTCGATCCGACGCGTGCGGCCTACCCGAATTTCACCTTGCTGACCGGTGCCTTCGTATCGCGGCTGGAAACCGATGCGGCCGGGCGAACCGTCAATCGGGTGCATGTGATCCGCGGCAATCAGTTTGAACAATACTCGGCCGATCTTGTCGTCGCTTCCTGCGGCGCACTGAGTTCGGCGCTACTGCTGCTGCGCTCGTGGAGCGATGCGCATCCCAAGGGGCTTGCAAACGGTTCCGATCAGGTGGGCCGAAACTACATGCGCCACAACATGTCCATTGTGATGGCGTTGCTGAAGGAGCCTAACAAAACCATCTTTCAGAAGACCCTGGCCATCAGCGACTTTTATTTCGGCAGCGATGACTGGGCTTTTCCGCTCGGGCTGATTCAGATGTGCGCGACCTCTCACGGCGAACAGATCCGTGGTGAAGCGGTGCCGGGCTTCCTGAACTGGCTGCCGGAAATGCCGTTCGAGAAGATGGCCGAACATTCAATCGATTTCTGGTTGCAGAGCGAGGATCTGCCTCGGCCAGAAAATCGCATCCGCTACGATGGCGATCGCGTTGTGCTGGAGGTTCAACGGACCAATACCGAGGCGGCGAAGCGACTTAGAAGAAAGCTCCAAGACTTGACGGCTCCGCTCGGTGCATGGCCCGGACTCCTCGATCGCAGGCTGTACCTGGGCAAGAACATCCCGATTGGCGGGACCGCGCATCAGGCGGGAACCTGCCGGTTCGGGACCGATCCCGCGACTTCGGTGCTGGACCTGGATTGCAAGGCGCATGAGGTGGACAATCTGTATGTCGTTGATGCCAGCTTCTTCCCCTCGATCGGCGCGGTAAATCCGACATTAACCATCATTGCGAATGCTCTGCGGGTAGCTGATCGGATCAAGGAGCGGCTGGCCGCGTGAAAACCCAGTCAACGGAGCGAATGCCGTGGTTCAGCCGGGTCGTCGCCGATCTACACCGCGCGGAGGCGTTTTATCGCGACGCACTGGGATTCGAGGTTGTGTCGCGCGGTGTGTCCCACATAGCAAAGCTGGGGTTGGGCGAGGCCGAGGAAGTGTTGCTGCGGCTGGGAAACGCGAACATTGCCCTGGTCCGTTTCGCTGTTCCCGGCCAGGCATATCCGGCCCACAGCCGAAGCAATGATCTGTGGTTCCAGCATCTTGCGATCGTGGTCAGTGACATGGATGCGGCGTACGCGCATCTGCTGCAAGCATGCCATTGGCGTGCGATCACTCAAAGTGGGCCTCAACTTTTGCCGCCAGAGCAAGGAAATGTGCGAGCATTCAAATTCCGCGACCCCGATGGTCACCCGTTGGAACTGATCTCGTACCCGAACCGAGGCCAGAGACTATCGCTGTTCCAGGGTATCGATCACAGCGCTCTCTCGATCTCGTCCACCCATCGCAGCCTGGCTTTCTACCGCTCGCTAGGGTTCCACGTGAGCAACCGATCCTTGAATCACGGGCCAGCGCAGGACCGGTTGGATGGGCTGTCCGAGGCGCGGGTGCGGGTGACCGGACTCCGGCCGGCTTCCGGCGCCCGGCCGGGACTGGAACTACTCTGCTACAAGCCAGCTGGCCGGGGTGGCCACCAAGCGGCGATGAACGATATCGTCACCGACTGGGCCACGATCGAGGTCGCTACGCTGTTCAACGATCGATACCGAGCGGTTCGCGATCCGGACGGCCATCTTTTACTGCTGGTGGCTCAGGGCGCTTTGCTGCCAGCCTGACTCCCGGCGACGTGGGTTGAGGGAAGCGGATGCCGCAGCGACTCGCTGACCGTGACCGGGTGCGGGGACAGCATGACGAAGCCCAGGCCCCCGACAAGCCCGAAGTTTTTCAGGAAGTCCCAGAAATGCGCCAGCCCCTCTCCTTCCTTGAAGCGCCAAAAATCCGGAAAGCGCCAGAACTGGTGGAACAGTACCGCCGTTATCACGCAGAACCCCGCGAGCACAAAGGCGGCCAGCCGATCATGCCATCCCGACACGATACACACCGGCGTCACGGCCTCGACAAGGATCGAGGCCACCAGCAGAGCCGGCTTGAACGGCAAGCCGGCAGCCTGCTTCATCGCAGTGTCCCAGTTCACCGCCTTGTCCAGTGCGCTGAACGGGAAAAGCACGACCAGACAGATGCGCAGCAGCACCGGTGCGCAGGCGTTCAACAGCAGCATCGGGGTCGATCCTTGGAGGGCAATGCATGACAGAGAACAGCGGGCCGCGGCCGGAAGTTCCCTATTGGCATCTCTGGCGCGACGATGCCGGCATCAGCCATCAGGCGAAATGCACATTGACGGCATTCGATCTGAAGGGCGTGGGGGATGCGGCGCCACAATGGAACAACAAGCAGGATCCATCCGAAGCAACGGTCGTCTATACCGTGCAACCGGTCGGGTGGATCGGGGAGTGGCACGAAAATCCGGCGCCGCAATGGATCGTCGTCCTATCCGGCCGGTGGTGGATCGAATCGATGGATGGAACCCGGATCGAACAGGGGCCGGGCGAATTCTCGTTCGGTGAAGACCTGGGCTGCATCCCGACCGACGGGCGCAAAGGGCATCGCTCGGGGACGGTCGGTGACGCGCCGGCAGTGCTGATGACGGTCCAGTTGCGTGTGCCGCCAGTTGGCCGTCCCTGCCACTGCAAATAGATGTTCGACATCCTGGACGACCGATTCCGGACCTGTGTGTTGACCAACGCCCCGTTGGTGAAGCTGGGCGAAGGCTTCGCTTGGCTGGAAGGCCCGGTATGGTTCGCGGATCACGAATGCCTGCTGGTCAGCGACCTGCCGAACGACCGGATCATGCGATGGACAGAGAGCAGCGGACTCTCTGTATTCCGCCAGCCCTCGGGATTCGCGAACGGACACACGCGCGACCGGCAGGGCCGGCTCATCGGCTGTTCGCATCGGAACCGGTGGATCGAAAGGACGGAGATCGATGGCCGGGTGACCGTGCTGGCCGATCGTTACCAGGGCAAGCGGCTCAATGCCCCGAACGACGTGGTGTGCAAATCGGATGGCACCATCTGGTTCAGTGATCCCCATTACGGAATCAATACAGATTACGAGGGCGGCAAGCAGCGGGCGGAACTGCCGTCCGCTCTGTATCGCTTCAATCCGGATGACGGCAGCCTGCGGGTCGTGGCGGACGACTTCGTCGGGCCGAACGGACTGGCATTTTCGCCGGATGAACGCTTGCTGTATGTTGCCGAAAGTGGGCCGCAGTTCGCCCCGGACCCGGTGCGGCATATCCGGGTCTTCGACATCCTGGACGGAGGCGAAAGGCTTTCGCTTGGATCTGTGTTCCATAGCGTCTCGCCTGGATTCGCGGATGGCTTCCGCGTGGACGTGGACGGCAATGTTTGGACCGGCGCGGGCGACGGCGTGCATTGCATCGCGCCGGACGGGACGAAGCTGGGCCGGATCGCGGTGCCATTCACCGTGTCGAACCTGACATTCGGCGGAAGAAACCGCTCGCGCCTGTTCATCTGCGCATCCCATACACTGTTCGCGATCTACACGAACCAGCGTGGCGCGGAGCGTCCCTAGACTTTCAGGCGTTTGGCCATCAGGTGCGCGCCGGCCAGAACGCCAACCGCGACCGCTGCCCACAGGGCGTTGCGGTGACGGCTGGTGAACATCTCCCACGTTGTGGACCGCGCTTGCGCGTCGAAGCGCCCGTGCGCCCCATAAGCGCCGGCCACCGGTTCAAACAGATTACCGGGGGCGTCCGGGTCCGACGGTTCCGTTGTCAATTGCCCCGAATAGCCGAATTTCGCGAGGTATCGGTCGATCAGACCGGGGGCGATGCGATTGGCGAGGATGGCTTTGACGGTCGGCAGACCAACCCAAATCTGCCGGCGCGGATGGAAGGCGCCGAAGTAGATCGCGCGGGCCGCCACCTCTGGCTGATAGATCGGCGGTACTGGCTGCGCCTTCCGCCCCATTTTGTTGCGCGCCCAGTCGAACTGAGGGGTGTTCACGGCAGGCAGATCAACCGCGGTCAGCGTCACATTGATCTTGTCGTGATACAATTCCGACCGCAAGGAATCCAAAAAGCCGCGAATGGCAAATTTGGCGCCACAATAGATCGATTGCAGCGGCACGGAGCGATAGGCCAACGCCGACCCCACGCTGACGATGGAGCCTCGGTTGCGCGGCCGCATATACTTCAGCGCTGCCATGGTGCCGTGTACCTGCCCCAAATACGTGACGGCGGTGCCGCGCCGGAACTCTTCGGCCGTCAGTAAGTGAATCGGGGCGAAAACTGTTGCCATCGCTACGTTCACCCAAACATCGATCGGCCCAAGCTCCTGTTCCACCCGGTCTGCCGCGGCTTCCACGGCCGCCGCATCGGCGACGTCAGTCGGGATGGGTAAAGCGCGAATGCCAAATCGTCGCAGCTCCGCCGTCGCATGTTCAAGACGCTCGGGATCACGCGACAGCAGCGCCACATCGCATCCGTTGCGGGCGAATTCGCTTGCAGTCGCTCGGCCGACGCCAGCGCCGGCCCCGGTGATAACCACGATCTTAGACAAGTGGGAGGTCTCCTTATCGCCACGGTTCCAACGCACCGCGACGCCGGAGGTGGCGAGGCAAAGCGAGACCGTGATATCAACTCCCAGACACGCTACCGTTGCCGTTTGCCGGGCTGGCGCGCCAATGCGATCATCGCGGCGGAGGTCTCCGTTCATGCCCTATCCCACACATCTTCTGCCCACCACCGTCGTCGGCAGCTATCCGCAGCCGGAGTGGCTGGTCGATCGCGCCACCCTGCATCGGCACGGCGTGCCACGCGCCCGGGCGCGCGACATGTGGCTTGTGCCGGAGGCTCTGCTGGAACGGGCGCAGGATGACGCGACGATCCTGGCGATCCGGGACATGGAGCGCGCCGGGATCGACATTGTGACCGATGGCGAAATCCGGCGGGAGAGTTATTCCAACCGCTTCGCCCTCGCGTTACAGGGTGTGGATGCGGAAACCCCCGGCGAACTGCGTTCGGCCG
>JAKBCJ010000297.1 GCA_021807975.1 Pseudomonadota bacterium
ATGGTCCTGTGCGGACCCCAGCAGCAGCGCGTCTTCCCCGTCGCACAGCGCGAACAGAGAGACTTCCTCGCCCACCAGACATTCCTCGATCACCACCGCCGCGCCCGAGTCGCCAAAGACCTTCCGGTCCATCATCGCGTCAATCGCCGCCAGTGCCTCCTCCACGGTCGTGGCCACCACCACGCCTTTGCCGGCCGCGAGCCCATCCGCCTTCACCACGATCGGCGCGCCCCGGCGGCGAACGAATTCCCGAGCGGCTTCCGCATCCTCAAACCGCTCCCAAAGGGCGGTGGGGATGCTGGCGGCGTCGGCGATCTCCTTGGTGAACGTCTTGCTGCCTTCTAGCTGGGCGGCGGCCTTGGTCGGCCCGCAACAGGCGATCCCGGCGGCCTCCATCGCGTCGGTGATGCCCTCCACCAGCGGCGCCTCCGGCCCCGGCACCACCAGATCGATCGCATTGTCCTGTGCGAATCCCACCAGCGTCGGGATGTCCAGCACACCAATATCCACGCATTCGGCCACGGCCGCGATCCCCGGGTTGCCCGGCGCGCAATACAGCTTGGTCAGCAGCGGGCTGCCAGAAATGGCCCAGCACAGCGCATGCTCCCGCCCGCCCGACCCGACGACCAGCACCTTCATCGATCTCTCCTCAACACAACGGGGCGTTCCCTGCGGCGCAGCCCTAGCATAGGTTAGCCGAATGGACGATCCACGCCCCGCCCCGGTTTCGAATATGCCGGAATACACCGTCTCCGAGATTTCCGGGGCGGTGAAACGCACATTGGAAACCACCTTCGGTCGCGTCCGGGTGCGCGGGGAGCTGACCGAGGTCAAACGCTACCCGTCCGGCCACATCTACCTGTCGCTGAAGGACGAAAACTCCAAAATCAGCGGCATCGTCTGGAAAGGGTCCGTCTCCCGCCTGGGCATGGTGCCGGAAAACGGCACCGAGGTGATCGCCACCGGCCGCATCACGTCATACGCCGAACGGTCTTCCTATCAGTTGATCATCGAGCGCATGGAATATGCCGGCGCCGGCGCCCTGCTGGCCCGAATCGAGATGATCCGCCAGCGACTCGCCGCCGAGGGCCTGTTCGACGCCGACCGCAAGCGCCCGTTGCCGGTTCTGCCGCGCGTGATCGGCGTCGTCACCAGCGAACGCGGCGCGGTGATCCAGGACATCAAGATCACCATCTCCCGGCGCTTTCCCGCCACCATCCTGGTCTGGCCGGTGCCGGTTCAGGGCGAGGGTTCGGCGGAGCGCATCGCCGCCGCCATCGCCGGCTTCGACGCCATGCCGCCGGACGGCGCCATTCCCCGCCCCGATGTGCTGATCGTTGCCCGCGGCGGCGGCAGCCTTGAAGACCTGATGGCCTTCAACGAGGAAATCGTCGTCCGCGCCGCCGCCGCCTGCCGCATTCCGTTGATCTCCGCCGTGGGGCACGAAACCGACACCACGCTGATCGACTTCGTATCGGACCGCCGAGCGCCCACGCCGACAGCGGCGGCGGAGATGGCGATTCCGGCGCGAACCGACCTGATCGCCGATCTGGCGCAGAAGAACTCCCGCCTGATCGGTGCGCTGAACCGGCTGGCGCAGGAAAGCCGGCTGCGGCTGGCCCGCGCCGAACGCGGCATTCCCGATCTACCGGCGTTGCTGGGGTCCGCGCGCCAACGCCTGGATGACCGGTGGGAGCGGGCGTGGCTGGCGCTGCCGTCACTGGTCGCCCGCCGCCGCGTGGTGCTGACCTCGGTCGAGCGCCGCCTGCCGGACCCGCGCAGCCTGACCGCCGCCGCGCGCGAGACGACGCGGGACCGCGCGTTGCGCCTGCGACTGTCCGCGCCCGGCCTGATCGTGGCCCGACGCGCCGGTCTGGACATGACCGCGCAACGCCTGGCCGGTGCCGTTCAACGCGCGATCACCGCGTTGCGCTTGCGTGCGGACCGTGTCACCGGCCGGATGACGGCAGCCCCGATTCGCGCCGCCGTGCGCGAAGCAAGCGCCCATCTGGCCGGGCTTGGTCCGCGACTGGAAGCAGCCTCCCCCATGGCATTGTTGCAACGCGGCTATGTGCTGGTGACCACCCCGGCCGGCCAGCCGGTGACCAGCGCCGCATCGGTCAAACCGGGGGGCAAGCTGAAGCTGCACTTCGGCGACGGTGAGGTCGATGCCGTCGCCCAGGGCGGGGCCGGACGCGGGCGATCCGCCCCGGCGCAAAAGGCACTCGATTTATGAACGGTCTATCGTCGGCATCACTGCGTCCGCTCGGTCGAAAGCAGCCGTAATCCTGGCGAAGCGCGCGGTGATGTCCTGGCGCTCCATCGTGTGGGTCAGGACATAGAACTCCTCGTCCTGGATGGCCTGCAACACGCGCCGCCCGACGATGGCCGGGTCCAGCGCCTGGGACGCGAAACCCGCTTTCATCGCCTCCTGCTCCGGCCGCTTGTAACTGCCGCCGAAACGATCTGGCCGGGTTGCCGCCGAATCGAAGATCGCCGTGTTCACGCCGCCCGGGCACAGGATGGAAACGCCGATGCCGGACCCGGCCAGTTCCTGCTCCAGCGCCTCTGACAGTGCCAGCACGGCGTATTTCGTCATCGCATAGGCGCCCTGGTTGCGGCCCTCGCGCACGAACAGGCTGGAAACCGAACCGGTGTTGACGACATGACCGCCCTGCCCGTGGGCCCTGATCATCGGCACGAACGTGTGAATACCGTTGATAACGCCCTTGATGTTAACACCCATCACCCACTCCCATTCCTGGAGCGAGACCTTCTCGATCGGCGTGCCGTGCATCGCCACGCCGGCATTGTTCACCGCGATGTGCAAGGCGCCGAACGCATCCAGCGCGGCCTTCCCGGCCGCGGCGACCGAGTCCGGATCGGACACGTCGATGGTAACACCGACGGCCTTCACCCCGATCGCCTCGATGGTTTTGCGCGCGACCTCCAGCGGTTCGGGCCGCAAATCGGCCAGGACGATGTTCGTGCCCGCGTGCGCCAACGCCTTGGCGATGCCCAGCCCGATGCCGGACGCCGCCCCCGTTACGATGGCGGTCTTACCCTTGAAATCGCGCATGGTGGGATAATCTCCGCACCGCCTATTCGGCGGCCATTTCCTTGAATGTCTCAATCGCCGTCAGCAGGGCTTCGCGCACCAGCGGCGCGCCGATGTAGCCCGCCAGGTGCAGCAGCGCCTCGGACAACTCCTCCTCAGTCCAGCCTTGGTTGCGGGCAAAGCGCAGATGCAGCTTCAGTTCCGGATCGCGCCCCTGCGCGGCGTCGGAAATCACGCAGATCAAAGCACGGGTTTTCAGGTCCAGCCCCGGCCGGGTCCACAACGTGCCGAACACCGCTTCCTGGGTGTAGGCGGCGAATTTCTCCATGATGGGATGCTTGTACAGCCCGTTATCGAGCTTATCAGCATAGGCATCGCCCATCAGCTTGCGCCGCATCGCCCGGCCTTGGGTGCGTCTGTCGTCCACCATTTTTGGTTTCCTCCCAATCAGGACCCCAATGTCCGACAAGACGCCGCGTTTGGCTAGAGCGGCCGCAGCCCGCCCTGCTTTTCGATAAACGCCGCTATGTCGGCCACGCCCTGGCCAGCCCGCACATTGGCGAACACGAACGGCCGGTCGCCGCGCATCTTCTTCGCATCCCGGTCCATGACTTCCAGGCTGGCCCCGACATACGGCGCAAGGTCGATCTTGTTGATCACCAGCAGATCGCTGCGCATGATTCCCGGGCCGCCCTTGCGGGGGATTTTGTCGCCGGCCGAAACGTCGATCACATAGATCGTTAAATCCGCCAGTTCCGGACTGAAGGTCGCGGCCAGATTGTCGCCGCCGGACTCGATCAGGATCAAATCCAGGTCGGGAAACTTCTTCCGCAGATCGGCCACGCCCGCCAGATTGATCGAGGCATCCTCGCGGATCGCTGTATGCGGACAGCCGCCGGTTTCGATGCCCATGATTCGTTCCACAGGTAACGACCCGGCCCGTGTCAGGAACTCGGCATCTTCCTTGGTGTAGATATCGTTGGTGATCGCGGCAATATCGTAATGGTCGCGGAACTGCTTGCACAGCGCGTCCATCAGTGCGGTCTTGCCGGTGCCAACCGGACCGCCGACACCGACGCGCAACGGACCATGCGGGGACTTCGTCATGAGCGAAACAACCTTGTGTATTGGGTTTCATGCCGCATCGCGGCGATATCGGAACGAAAAGCACACCCGCCCAGATCATCCAGCGTCGCATCCTTCGTTGCGGCGGCGGTGGCCCTGATAACCGGCTCCATAGCCGCCAGCACACGCAGCCCGGCGGTCTGCCCCAGCGGGACCAGGCGAACAGCGGCGGAGATCAGGTTCGTGGCGACGGCCTGAACATAGGCAACAGCCGTCGCATCCTCTGGCACGAGATGCGCGCCGGCCACCAGCCCGACGGCGATGGGATACGGGATGCGCTCAGGCGCGGCGGGAACGCCCCAAGGGGCGGCTGCCAGCATAAAAGCCTTGCCCTGATCGAGGGATTCGCTCTGCCGCTCCCGCCCCGACGCCGTCGCATAGGCCAGATCGGCGAGGTCCGCGAGACGCGCGTCGGCGGAGGAGGCACTGCCCGCCATGACGATGGAAGAATCGCCCCCGCCGGCCAACCGATGCGCATGGCGCAACAATATCGTGTCGGACCGGCAGGAACCATGTGTCATGACATCTGTCATCCACATCAGCAGACTGGTTTCATCGGTAATGTCCCCCGCCTCGACCGCCCATTCCAGCCCGTGCGAATAGGCGAACGCCCCGGTGGGAAATGCCGGGGACAGCCACGCCAGCAGCCGCAGCAAACCGCCTTCAGTGGTGATGGTGGTCGTCATCGTCGTCATGGTGATGATGATGCCCGCCGCCGGAATACGCCCCGGCCTCGGGATCGAACGGCGCCTGGATCGTCTCTACGTGCCCGCCGATACCTTCGACCATCTCCCCGATCACATGATCGGCGCGAATCCTGATGTATTCGCCCAGCAACTGCACCGGCAGATGCCGGTTCCCCAGATGCCACGCGATGCGCACCAGATCGCCTTCCTCATGGGCATGGATTTCCATCAGTTCCTCGGCTTGCGCGCAAACCCGAACCACGCCGGACTCCACCAGCAGCCCATCCCCGTCACGCAACCGCACGGCCACCGGCAGATCGATCAGCACCTCCGCGCCCAACACGGTCGTAAGAACGATCCGGCGGCGGAACCGCCGATCGTAGTCGATCAGCACACGATCGATCTCCCGCGTCGTGTCCCATCCGCCAGCCGGCAAAACTTCCCGGGCGCGCATCAGAACAGGAAATACCGCTGCGCCATCGGCAGGATCGTCGCCGGTTCGCAGGTCAGCAGCACGCCATCGGCCCGAACCTCATAGGTTTCCGGATCGACTTCCAACACCGGGGTCGCATCGTTGTGGATCATCGCCTTCTTGCCGATCCCGCCACGGGTGTTCGACACCGCCGCCAGCCGCCGTTCCAGCCCCAGCGTCTTGCCGATTCCGGCGTCCAGCGCCGCCGCCGAAACGAACGTCACACAGCTTGCCGCCATCGCCCGCCCGAACGCCCCGAACATCGGCCGGTAATGCACCGGCTGCGGCGTCGGAATCGACGCATTCGGATCGCCCATGGGCGCACACGCGATCGACCCGCCCTTGATCACCAGATCGGGCTTCACCCCGAAGAACGCAGGCGACCACAGCACCAGATCAGCCAGTTTCCCGACCGCGACCGACCCGATTTCGTTGGCAAACCCCTGCGCGATAGCCGGATTAATCGTGTATTTCGCGATATAGCGCTTCACCCGAAAATTGTCGTTGCGCGCGTTATCGCCGGGCAGCGAGCCCCGCTGCGTCTTCATCTTATGCGCGGTCTGCCATGTGCGGATAATGACCTCGCCCACGCGCCCCATCGCCTGGCTGTCGGACGACATCATCGACAATGCGCCCAGGTCGTGCAGGATATCCTCCGCCGCGATCGTTTCCTTGCGGATACGGCTTTCCGCGAAGGCAACGTCCTCGGGGATGGAGCTGTCCAGGTGATGACACACCATCAGCATGTCCAGATGCTCATCCAAGGTGTTCGCCGTATAGGGCCGCGTCGGGTTGGTCGAGC
>JAKBCJ010000298.1 GCA_021807975.1 Pseudomonadota bacterium
TACGGGTCGTTGAATGTGGTCGATGCGGTGGCGATCAGACCCAGCCGTTCGGTGACCACGGCAAGCGCCGGCAGCAGGGTCAGCGGGTCGAACGAGGTCGTGGTCGCGCTGCGCTTCAGGGCATTCATCGGCATGTTCAGCAGGGCCAGATGGTCGGCCATGAAGAAGGCATCGAACTTGCCGCGCTCCAGCGTCCGCGCGAAGCGGGCGATATGGTGGAAGTTGAAGTTGGCGTCTGGATAGGCGCCGGGGTAGCGCCACCATGCGGTGTGGATGCTGACCGGACGCATGAAGGCGCCCAGGCGCAGTTGTCGCTTTTCGGTCATCTGGATAGCGCTCCTGTTTGGCACAGGGTATCGGCTTGCGCGGCGGTTTCAAAGCCGGCGAACAGGTGACATCCGTTGCTGTTCGGAAAGCGACGCGGTACGGTCGCGGCAGAGGAGACCTCCAATGGCAACCAACACCAATGTCGCACTTCGTCTGGCCGAGGCTTTTGCCCGACACGGCGTCACCGTCACCTTCGGACAGAGCCTGCCAAGCGCATTCCATCTCGCGGCGCCGCATGTGGGGATTAAACAGGCGGCCTATCGTCAGGAAAATGCCGGCGGTGCCATGGCTGACGGATACGCCCGGATTTCAGGGCGGGTCGGTGTCGTGACAGCGCAGAACGGACCGGCGGCAACGCTGCTGGTGGCACCGCTGGCGGAGGCGCTGAAGGCGTCGATCCCCATCGTGGCGCTGGTGCAGGAGGTCACGCGGGCAACGACCGACAAGAATGCGTTCCAGGAGCTGGACCATCTGAACATGTTCGCCCCGGTGGCGAAATGGGTGCGGCGGATCGATCGGGCGGACCGGCTGGAAGACTACGTGGATATGGCGTTCACCGCCGCAGCCTCCGGGCGGCCGGGGCCAGCGGTGATCCTGGTTCCCGCCGACCTGCTGATCGAGGACGCGCCGCCGCCGTCACCGCGCAAGGCTTCTCTCGGCGTCTATCCGCTCGACCGGACACAGGCCGATCCGGCCGTAATCGAGCGTGTGGCGGATCTAATTGCCGCCGCCGGTAACCCGGTGGTGGTGGCCGGCGGCGGTGTCCACCTGTCGGGCGCGTATGAGGAACTGGCCGCGGTGCGGGATATCGCGCACCTGCCGGTCGCGACGACGACGATGGGCAAGGGCGTGATCGATGAGGCGCATCCGCTGAGCATCGGGGTTGTCGGCTACGTCATGGGACGCGGCGCCCGCAGCTTCGGCCTGCGCGGATTGATCGAGAGGACCGACCTTGTGCTGCTGGTGGGCAACCGGACCAACCAGAACGGCACCGACAGTTGGAAGCTGTTTCCACCCGGCGCGACGTTTGTCCATCTGGACACCGATCCAATGGAAATCGGACGAAACTACGAATCCGTCCGCATGCTGGGTGACGCCAAACTGACGCTGGCGGCTTTGGCCGCGGCCTTGAAGCGCCGCGATTTGGGGGTTCGGCAGGCGGCGCGGCCGGCGGTCGAGACGGAAATCGCCGGTGCGGTCGCGGATTGGCGACGGACCGTTGCCTCGGTTCGCGGTCGCGATGGCGGACCGGTGCGGCCGGAGCGGCTGATGGCGGAGTTGGATAAGCGGATGACCAACGAGGATATCGCGGTCGCCGATGCGTCCTATTCCTCGATCTGGATCGTTGGTGGACTGGAAAGCCGCAAGGCCGGGCAGCGCTTTTTGACCCCGCGTGGGATCGCCGGGCTGGGCTGGGGCTTGCCGATGGCGATCGGGGCACAGTTCGCGGCACCCGGCCGGCGGGTGGTGTGCCTGTGCGGCGACGGCGGCTTCGCCCATAGCTGGGCGGAACTGGAGACGTTGCGGCGGCTGCGCCTGCCGATCACCGTTCTGGTGCTGAACAATGGAATCCTCGGATACCAGAAACACGCCGAAGACGTGATTTTCGGCGAACATACCGATGCCGTTGACTTCGCCGCCGTCGATCATGCCGCCATCGCCAGGGCATGCGGGGTGAACGGTGTGCGGGTCGAGCGCGGCGAGGACGTGGGCGCGGCGTTGGATGCGGCTTTCGCGTCGGGTGCGCCAACCCTGATCGACGTCATCACCGATCCCGATGCGAAGCCCCCGATCAGCTTCTATGCCGGGCACTATCCGGAGCCGTTTTGATGGATGCGGAGCTTCGAGAGTTCGCAAGTCTTATCGAAGCGGCCGACCGGGTCGTGGTGTTCACTGGCGCCGGGATCAGCACGGAATCCGGTATTCCGGATTTTCGCGGTCCCGGCGGAACCTGGGCGGCACAGAAGCCCATCGACTTCTCCGACTTCATGCGCTCCGACGAGGCTCGGCGGGAAACCTGGCGGCGGCGTTTCGCGATGGAGTCCACACTGCGGCAAGCCGCGCCAAATCGCGGACATCGGGCGGTGGCAGAGCTGATCCGGAGCGGGAAAGCAGCGTCGGTCATCACGCAGAACATCGATGGGCTGCATCAGGATTCCGGGGTTCCGGATGACCGGGTGATCGAGTTGCACGGCAACACGACCTACGCGCACTGCCTGGACTGCGGCACCCGTTACGATATCGAGGCGCTGCGGGTGGACTTCGAACAGGACCGGATCGTGCCGCATTGTGCGTGCGGCGGCTGGGTGAAAACGGCAACCGTTTCGTTCGGGCAGTCGATGCCGATCGATGCAATGCGTCGGGCGGAACGGGAAACGCTGCTGGCGGACCTGTTCATCGCGATCGGGTCGTCGCTGGTGGTTTACCCGGCGGCGGCATTCCCGGAGTTGGCGAAGCGTAACGGGGCCGGGCTGATTATATTGAATTTACAGCAGACGGGATTGGACGGGATCGCCGATCTGGTGCTGAACCGGCCGATCGGGGACACCCTGGGGGCGGTTGTGGGTGTGGATTAAGGATACGCGGCGAAATAAACGAGTTGTTTGACGGTAGCCATCGGCGTCTCATCGTCATGGGGGCTGCGCCCACCATGACGGTCTCAACCGGCCGCGCGTCCATCGAAGCGGTTATTTTAAGGCAGAGGCTTGCGCTTTGGTGAGGCAAGGAGCGCCACCGCGGGAAGCCCTCCATATCTTTCAATACGATTTAGGCAGATCGAGAACGCGCTCCGCCAGATAGCTCAGGATCAGTTCGCGGCTGACGGGGGCAATGCGGGGCAGCATGCTTTCCCGAAACAGGCGTTCGACGTGGTATTCCTGTGCATAACCCATCCCGCCATGGGTCAGCACCGCCTGTTCGGCGGCGCGGTAACCGGCCTCGGCTGCCAGATATTTCGCGGCGTTGGCCTCGGCGCCGCACTCGCGGCCATTGTCGTACAGCCAGGCGGCCTTGAAGGTCAGCAGGTCGGCAGCCTCCAGTTCGGCCCAGTTCCTCGCCAGCGGGTGCTGGATGCCCTGGTTCTGGCCGATGGGGCGACCGAAAACGACCCGCTCTCTGGCATATTTCGTGGCCTTCCTCAGCGCAGCCCGGCCGATGCCCACCGCTTCGGCCGCGATCAGGACGCGTTCGGGGTTCAGCCCGTGCAGCAGGGCGCGGAAACCTTCGCCTTCCTCACCGATCCGGTCTTCCACCGGAACGCGCATGTCCTCGAAGAACACCATGTTCGAATCGACGGCGTGGCGGCCCATCTTGTGGATCAGGCGGACCTCGGCGTGAGTTTTGTCCAGGTCAGTGTAGAACAAGGTCATGCCTTGCGACTTGCGCTTCACCTTATCCAGCGGCGTGGTGCGGGCCAGCAGCAGGATTTTGTTCGCCACTTGAGCGGTCGAGGTCCAGATCTTTGTCCCGTTGATCCGGTAATGATCGCCGTGCAGGTCGGCGCGGGTGCTGATCTCTGTCGTGTTTAGTCCGGCGTTGGGTTCGGTGACGCCGAAGCAGGATTTGTCCTTGCCCTGGATCAGCGGGGGAAGCATCCGAGCCTTTTGTTCGGCGGTGCCGTAAACCACCACGGGATTGAGGCCGAAGATGTTGATGTGGATGGCGCTGGCCCCGCTCATGGCCGCGCCCGATTCGGCGACCGCACCGGCAAGGATTGCGGCTTCGGTAATGCCCAGTCCGGCGCCGCCATATTCCTCGGGCATCGCGATGCCAAGCCAGTTGCCGGCAGCCATGGCGTCGAAGAACGCGGTCGGGAACGTCGCGGTCTCCTCGCGTTCCAGCCAATAGGAATCATCGAACCTGGCGCACAGGCGCTGGACCTCATCGCGGATTTGCTGTTGCGCGTCGGTCAGTGCGAAGTCCATCGGCGGGACCTTTCCAGGCTATATCTTCAGAAGCCGATAGCTTATCCCGACACCAGGATGACGCGAAAGCGGCGCGAGGAAGGATAGGACAATGAACCTGTTGGCCAGGATTTTTGGACGTAAGCCCAGCAACCCGGAGGATTGGCTGGAACCGGCCGAACTGGCGGCGTTGCTGAAAAGCAAGGCACCGCCGGTCGTCGTTGATGTCCGGGGGCCGGGCGAATTCACCGGGCCGGTTGGGCATATCGCTTCGGCAAGGAATATTCCATTGAACCAGCTTCCGAATCATATCGCCAAGCTGGTCGCCGAACCGCGAGCGCTGGTGTTGGTGTGTCATTCCGACCGTCGATCCGCGGCGGCGGCGAAAATGCTGCGGCGTGCCGGCAGAACCAAGGTCGCCGTTCTGCGCGGCGGGATGTTGGGCTGGCGGGGCTGATACCGGGCTACTCTCCATTCGGGGCAGAGCGCCAGCGGGCCAACCGGGCGTTCAGGGCATCTTGCTCCGGGCGGGTCAGCTTGCTTTCGGCTTCCCGGGCGATGGCTGCCGCACGGGCACGCCAGCCGGTGGAATGGGCTTTTTCGCTGGCCAGGGTCAGCCATGCAGCAGCTTCCACCAGATCGTAGGTTCCGTCGATTCCGATCATGATCTCATACCCCAGCATCCCGGCGGCTTCCGCGTCACCGCCGCGGACGGCGATCCTGGTCCACCGCAGCATCTGGGTATCGTCCGGCGCGACGCCCTCGCCGTTCGCATAAGCGATAGCGACTTTACGCGCGGCGGAGGCACTGCCGTGCTTGGCGGCGGCCTTGTAATGACTGACTGCTTCGGTTGGGTTGCGGGGGCGTTCGGACGATCCCTGCCAATACCCGTCCCCCAGCCTTTCCTCGTCGGATTCAGGTTCCTGTCTCGAGTCCGCAACATCGCGCGGCGCGGCCGCTTCCCGGGCCGGAGGGAAACCGATCGAGGGCGGCGGTGGAGATAATTGGCCGCAGGACGCTGGTGGCGCCGCGGAAACGGCGCCCGCGAGTCCTATGGCGAGCCCAAACATTACGATACGAAACATCCAGCGAAGTCCTCACGATTTCGGGCATCACAGCGCGGATGCCACGAAAAAGTGAAGTTAATTCCGCCACAAATTCGCCTTATTTATCGGTTCGAATAAGTATCGTTATTGTTGCGCGACGGCTGCCGACCACGGCGACGCCGCATCGCTGATTCCGCTGCGGTTTCCATCCGGATACGATACGATTGCGTTCGGGCAGGCGAAATTGATCGGCATGACCCCATGCTCCACGATTTCGGTTGGGCCATCGGCGATCAGGGCGTTCAGCACATCGGCCGGCAGACGGCGATCGGCGGACAGATAGGCGGGGTCGGACACGTCGATACGGGGAAAATGGGCGGCCTGATCCAGGGTCATACCAAAGTCGGTGACGAACGCCAGCATTTGGGTGACAGCGGCCAGAATCCGCCGTCCGCCAGAGGCACCGGCCGCGAACCATGGGCGGTCGCCGTCGCGCAGGATCACCGGGGACATATTGGTCAGCGGGCGCTTGCCCCCGGCGATGGAGTTCGGCTGGTTCGGACGCGGATCGAACCACATCACGCCGTTGTTCATCAGGATACCGGATTTCGGGAGGACAACGCGACTGCCCATGGACGACAGCAGGGTCGTTGTCATCGCTACCATCGTGCCGTCCTGGTCGATGACGGTCAGATGGGTGGTGCAGGTTTCCGCCGCCAGGGGGTCTGCGTCGCCCAGGCCCTCCAGCCGCTCCGTGTAAGCCTGTTTGATGGCGCGCCCCAGCGCCACATACCAGGCAGCGTCCGGTACGGCAGCGGCCGGGACGGCTGCCATCTGGTCCAGAACC
>JAKBCJ010000299.1 GCA_021807975.1 Pseudomonadota bacterium
GGGAAGCCCGAACAGATTCTGCCCCATGAAGGTAATCTGGCCACCAGCAGCCGGCACGATCCCGGAGATGGTTTTGAACAGCGTCGATTTACCCGCGCCGTTGGGGCCGACGACGGTGACGAACTGTCCCTCTTTCACCGACAATGTAACGTCGGTCAGCGCGCGCAGCCCGCCGTAGGAGACGGAGAGATTGGTGACCTCAAGCATCCTGTTTGGCCGCCCATTTCTTGCCCAGATAGGCTTCGATGACCGAACGGTCCTCCACGACCGTACGCGGCGCCCCGCTGGCCAGGACGCGTCCGTGGTCCAGCACCAGGAACCGGTCGGCGATGCGCATCATCGCGTGCATGGTGTGTTCGATGATGATCACGGTCATGCCCTCCGACCGCAGCCGGACCAGAACATCCAGCACATCGTCGCATTCGTCCCGGCCCAGGCCGGCCAGCGTCTCATCCAACAGCAGAACCTTCGGTGCGCCCGCCAATGCGCGCGCCAGTTCCATCAGCCGAAGCTGCTTGTTGGTTAGTTGGCCGGCGGCGACGCCGGCTTTATCGGCAAGGCCCACCCGTTCCAGCGCCAGCGCGGCGGCAGCGATGGCCTCGGCATCGCCGAACCCGGCGCCATAGGCACCGACAATGACGTTATCCAGCAGCGGCAGGCGGGGGAAACTCCGAACGACCTGGAAGGTACGGCCGACGCCCATGCGGCAGACAGCATGGACTTTCTTACCCGTCATGGTCTCGCCGGACAGTGTCGCTTTGCCGCTGTCGGAACCCAGCACGCCGTTCAGCAGATTGAACAACGTGGTCTTGCCGGCACCGTTCGGGCCGATAATGCCCAGGATTTCCCCGGCACCGACCTCGAAATTAACACCGCTGACCGCGCGCAGTCCCCCAAACGACCGGGAAATGCCATCGACTTTCAACAGCATTGTGCCGCCCGGGGCCTGTTGCATCGCAGGGGCGCCCGCGGCCAGCGAGGCGGGCAGCGGGGCAGGGGGTTTCGGTTTGAAAAACCGGTCGCGGATCGTCCAGAACAGCCCGTCGGGGGAGGCCAGCATGATCCCGATGATAGCCACGCCGTACACCACGCCCTGAATGCCGGGAAGGATATTCCCCAGTTCAGCGTTCAGGGATTCGGCCAGCGGCACCAGGATGGCGGCGCCGATCACCGGCCCCCAGACGGACGCCACGCCGCCGAACAATGTCACCACGACCGCCTGGGCCGACACCAGCATGCCAAAGACCGAATCCGGCGTGACCACCAGCAGCACGCAGGCATAAAAGCCACCCGCCGCCGCCGCGATCATGCCCGAAACGACCAAGGCGCGCATTTTCCATAGGCGGGCGTTGATTCCCGCGGCCTCCGCGGCGAGTTCATTCTGGCGGATGGCCAGCAGCGCCAGTCCGAAGCGGGAGTTTTCCACCAGCATGCAGACGAAAATGCCGGCGATCAGAAACGCCACCGCGACGAAAGTATAGCTATGCGGGTTGGTGAACTGCAGGAACGCGATCGGATTGTCCCGGTGCATTGGCAGGGACATTTCCTGAAAACCGAAATATTGCAGGAAATACAGGATCGCCAGCGGGTAAGCCAACATCGACAGGGCGAAGTAATGCCCCTTCAGCCGAAAGGTCGGCAGCCCGATCAGCACGGCGGCAACGGCCGCTGTTACCATGCCAAGCGGAATCCCAAGCCAGGGCGTCAGATTCCAGTAAACCAGCGACAGCGTAACCACATAAGCGCCGATGCCGAAGAACGACGCATGACCGAAAGAAAGCTGCCCGCCATAGCCGGACAGGATGTTCCACGACACGCCGAACATCGCCCAGACCGGCACCAGCGTCATGATCAACTGGTAGTAGCTGTTAGACACCAGCGCGGAGAGCGCCAGATACGCCGCCGAAACGACAGCCAGCGCGATCAGGTCCCGTTTCAGTCGCGGGGCGGAGCCGTATCGCATCTCAGGCACGCTCCGCCGAACGGCCGAACAGACCTTGCGGCCGCAGCAGCACGATCATCAGGAAGACGACGAAAATCGCGGCGTTCTGCAACTGCGGCGGCAGCACCAGCGCCGAACATTGCTGCACGAAGCCGACCGTCAGCCCGCCCCAGAACGCGCCCAGGATGCTGCCCATGCCGCCCAGCACCACGCCGGAATACATGATGATGACGTAGTCCAGGCCAACAAAAGGGCCGAACGACAGGTACACCGCCATCAGCCCGCCCGCCACGGCGGTGATGCCGCTGCCCAGGGCGAAGGCGAAGCGATAGGTTTTGTCGGTATCGATACCCATGTAAGTCGCGGCGGTCGGGTTGTCCGCCGCCGCCCGCAGCGCCTTGCCCATACGGGTGTATTCGAGGAGCAGATACAGCGCCACCGCCACGACAATGGCGATCGCACAGGCAATCAGGCGGGCCTTGTTGAGGAACACCGTGGCGTCGCCGTAGATCGGTCCGATCTCGATAGCCCTGGACGCCAGCGGCGTGCGGATGGTTTGCGGGGTGGACCCGAACAGGATCAGGCCGCCGTTCTGCAGGATCAGCGAAATCCCCAGGGTGACGACAAGCTGGCCGAAATGCCCTTCGTCCAGGGAACCCGTGGTGCGCAGGCCGGAAACGCGCGCGATCAACAGTTTATGCACCAGCGCGCCGCCGGCAAACACGATGGGGCCGGCCAGCAGGGCACCCACGAACGGGCCGATGTAAGGCCCGAGAAACGCCAGGATGCCGCCGCCGGTGACAAGATACAGGCTGGAAAACATGCCCAGCATCAGAAACTCGCCCTGGGCGAAGTTGACGATACGCATGATGCCGAAAATCAGGCCAAGCCCGATGCACATCAGTCCGTAAATGCAGCCTATCGTGATGCCCGCGGCGAGTGCGTTCAGCACGTTCTCGATGAGAATCTCGAGGTCCACTTGATTTCCGATCCCCCCCGGGCCGGCGGCCCGTTTGGGCGGCTTCTCTTTGTCTGTCATCCATATCCCGTGTTGGACCCGGGCTCAAGCCGGCCGTCGGGCTGACGGGCGGCGGACCCCGGATGGCCGGGCTTTGACGCGGGAGTAGCCATTCCGGCGATTTCGCGACATAAAGCCGGACGAGGAGAATTTTTATGCCGACCACGACCCCTGCCAGCGCTGTGTCCCCGCGTCAGTGGAACCCCAATTCCTGGCGCGACCGCCCGGTTCGTCAGCTTCCCACCTATCCGGACGCGGCGAAGCTGGAAGATATGGAAGCCCGTCTGGGCAAGTATCCGCCACTGGTGTTTGCCGGTGAAGCACGCCGCTTGAAGGCGCATCTGGCGCTGGCGTCCGAAGGCAAGGCGTTTGTCCTCCAGGGCGGCGATTGCGCCGAAAGCTTCTCGGACTTCACCGCTAACATCATCCGCGATACATTCCGCGTGCTGTTGCAGATGTCTGTCGTGCTGACCTTCGGCGCGTCGCTGCCGGTGGTGAAGATGGGCCGCATGGCCGGCCAGTTCGCCAAGCCCCGGTCGTCGGACAACGAAACACAGGGCGATGTGACGCTGCCAAGCTACCGCGGCGATATCATCAACGGGCCGGAGTTCACCGCCGCCGCCCGCATCCCCGACCCGGCGCGTATGGAATTCGGCTACTTCCAGTCGGCCGCCACGCTGAACCTGCTGCGCGCTTTCTCCTCCGGCGGTTACGCCGATCTGCATGAAGTGCATCGCTGGAACCTGGATTTCGCCAAGCGCTCGCCGCTGGCCGCGCGCTATCAGGATCTGGCCGGCCGCATAGACGAAACACTGTCGTTCATGGCCGCCTGCGGCATGACCAGCGCCACCACGCGCGACCTGCGGGAGACCGACTTCTATATCAGCCACGAAGCACTGCTGCTGCCCTACGAGCAGGCGCTGGCGCGCGTCGATTCCACCACCGGCGACTGGTACGGCTGCTCCGCCCACTTCCTGTGGATCGGCGACCGCACCCGCCAGGCCGACGGCGCGCATGTCGAGTTTCTGCGCGGCCTGCAAAACCCGCTTGGCATGAAAGTCGGCCCGTCGCAGGACCCTGACGATCTGCTGAAGCTGCTGGACATCCTGAACCCTAACAATGAGGCCGGGCGGATCACCCTGATCAGCCGCATGGGCGCCGACAAAGTCGCGGCGAAGCTGTCGCCGCTGGTGCGCGCGGTCGAACGCGCCGGACACAAGGTGGTGTGGCTGTGTGATCCGATGCATGGCAATACGATCAGCACGCAAGCCAAGGTAAAAACACGCAATTTCGACTCGATCCTGGGCGAGGTGCGCGGCTTCTTCGACGTGCATGCGGCCGAGGGCACCTGGGCCGGCGGCGTGCATGTGGAAATGACCGGCCAGGACGTGACCGAGTGCATCGGCGGCGCCCATCGCCTGTCCGAAGCCGACCTTGGCGAACGGTATGAGACGTTCTGCGATCCGCGCCTGAATGCCGAACAGTCCCTGGAACTGGCGTTCCTGGTGGCCGAGGAGTTGAAGCGGCGGCGTCAACCGCCGGTTGCCCCAGCGCTGGCGGCCCAGTAGGCCGGCGGCGGTGGATCGGGATCGTCAAGCCCTGGCGGCGGATATAACCGCCAGGACCGACAGCTACTTCAACCGCACCAAGCAGATCGTCGCCAAATTCGGCGACAAGCGGGTGACCTACGCGCTGTTCCTGCGGCGTCCGGTCATCAGTGCGCCCCGCCTGATGCTGGACTGGCTGACCGCCGTTGCCGCCGCCCGGGAAACCGAGATCGATGTCGATCTGATCTACCACGAAGGCGATTGGGTCGGCGCGGGCGAACCGATCGTCTATCTGACCGGCAGCATGGTGCATCTATCCGATCTTGAAACGATCCTGTTGCAGAAACTCGGTCCGGCCTGCGTGGCGGCCCATAACGCCTACCAGATGGCGTTGTCGCTGCCGGGGGTCGGATTCCTGGCCATGGAAGCCCGGCACTGCGCCGGGGCGGAAATGGCCGACACCATGTCCTACGCAGCCTCCGTCGGCAGCGCCGCCGCTCGGCGGGAGGGTGCGAAGGGCTTTATCGGCAATGCCAACGACGGCACGGCCCATTGGTTTGGCGCCTCGGCCGGCTTCGGCACGATGCCGCATTCGCTGATCGGCTACGCCGGGTCCACCTTGCGGGCAGCCGAAATGTTCCGCGAAACCTACCCCGACGAACCCATCACCGTACTGGCGGATTATTTCGGACGCGAGATAAGCGACGCTTTGGCCGTATGTGCGCGGTTTGCCGATGTCGCGGCGGCCGGGCAGTTGTCGTTCCGGCTGGACACCCATGGCGGACGGTTCCTGGAGGGGCTGGACCCGGCCGAAAGCTACGCGGTGCTGGAACGCTACGCCCCCGGCGCGATCCGCCGTTACCGCAGCGATTCGGAATTGCGCTCGCTGGTCGGGACCGGCGTGTCGGCGGCCGCGATCTGGCGGATGCGGGAGGCACTGGATCAGGCCGGATTCCCCAAGACCCGCATCGTTGTTTCATCCGGGTTCGGGGTGGAAAAGTGCCGGGTCATGGCGGACGCCAAAGCGCCGATCGATGTGGTGGGCACGGGCAGTTTCATTCCGGACTCCTGGCACGAAACCTATGCGACGGCGGATATCGTCGAATATGATGGCGTGCCGATGGTCAAGATCGGGCGTGAGTTCCTGTTGCGGAAAAATGGTGCAAGGAAACGGAACGGGGGCTGACCGTTCCGGGTGGTTGGCGGCGGATGAACGCCGGCCTCTCATCGTCCTGGCGGGCCCCAACGGAACGTGAATCAATCAAAGTGGCTATTTCGCCGCGTCTCCCGCGTCCGGCCTCGTCCCCGATTTAGTGCTTGTTATCATCCGTGTGCATCCGCGGCTGAAAATACTGTCTTCGTAACGTAAACATCTCCCCGCCCCGGCAGCACCGCCGCCCCGTTTCCCCTCTCTCGGAAACCGCTCTACACTCGGACCGATTGACCAAATGGGGCAGGAAACCACCATGCAACACGGGACTTACGAACACATCGCCGTCTCCACGGCCGGCAACGTCGCCACCATCGAGGTCCGGCGCGGGCCGAACAACTTCATCGACACCGACATGGTGGCTGAA
>JAKBCJ010000300.1 GCA_021807975.1 Pseudomonadota bacterium
CCGATCCGCCCAGCGCCCGGGTGAACGCCATCAGGCCGGCGTTGCCGGTGGAGCCGGCGATGTATCCACGGTCCATCTTCTCGCCCGCCATGCCCAGCACGTTGACGATCACGCCGCGCCCGCGCGCCTTCATGGCCGCATAGAACCGGCGGCACATGTTGATGTAGCCGAAGACTTTCAGGTCCCATGCCTGCCGCCAGCGCTGCTCGTCGATCGCCTGAAGGTCGCCGCCGGGTATCGCACCGGCGTTATTCACCAGGATGTCGATGTCCGGATGCGCGGCGGCAAGGGCATCGACATTGCGGCTGTCGGCCAGATCGTACGAATAGACCTGGACGTTGACATTGTGCCGGCCGGCGATGCGCGCGCGTGCGGCGTCCAGGTCGGCTTGCGTGCGGGAAACCAGGATCAGGTTCACGCCCTCGGCGGCGAGACTCTCGGCACTGGCGAGGCCGATGCCCTTCGATGCCCCGGTAATCAGCGCCGTTCGTCCGCGCAGGTTCAGGTCCATTGCCGTTCCTCCGGTTGTTATATCGACCGGATAGGACGCCCGGGCGGTTTCGGCAAATCAGGGGGCGGAAACGGGCAAGCCAAGCCGTTTGGCGGCTTTGATCATGTCCCGGTCGAAGGTGATGAACTGAGTCGCTCGCGAACTGGCCGCGAGATGCGGGGCGTCTGTGAATTCCATGCCAGCCTGGTGCCACATCAGGGCCTGCCGTACGTCCGATTCGTCGTCGCACGCGACATTGGGCAATCCAATCAGCGCTTCAAGTGCGCCGCCGATTTTCACGGGGTTCATCTTATAGCCTCGCCGCGGAACCCATTCCGTTTACAGCCTGACCGATATGGCCAGGAATACCGTCTCACGTCGGAAAGGATACACCGCCTGTTCGGACTGCCGGACATCGCCATCGACCAAGAGGCGGACGACACTATTAGTATCGACCGCGATCACGCCGAACCTGCACTTCCGCGTCGATGGCGGCGCCCATCGCTTCCAATGTCAGGGACGGTCCTTCGCCCTTCAGGCAGCCGGCAAGGTCTTCCACCACGAAGTCCGTGCCGGGACCCCAGCGGTGAAAATCCCGCACCGCCTTCGGCAGGATGATCTGGCCCTTCGACGACAGGCGGGTGGTTTCCATGTGGAAATAGTAAGATCAGGTAAGACGGATATCAGGGGGTTTCAGGCAGCGTGATCCGGTAGAATGCCAGCGCGTTGTCGGCAAACAGTTTCCGCCGGTCCTCGGGCGGCAGGCCCGCCGTGACATATTTGAACTGCGTGTAGATCCAGTCCCAACTCGCCTTCACCCCGTCCACCGGATAGTTGGAGGCGAACATGCAGCGGTTCACGCCGAACATGCCGATGGTCTCGCGGATCACCGCCCCGTTCACTTGCAGCGTCCACGGCTTCCCTGCGACGGTCAGGCCGGAAATCTTGCACCAGACATGCGGACAGGACGCCAGTGCCTCCATCCCGCGCTTCCAAACGGCAAGTTGCTCCTTCGACCGGTCCAGCGGATAGCCGGTGTGGTTCAGCACGATGCGCAGGTCTGGATGTTCGCGGCAGACTTCGGCGGCTTCCTCCAGGTGATACCAGGGCACGCGCAGGTCCCAGGACAGGCCGTATTTGGTCAGCAGACCAAGGCCCTTGCGCCAGAGCGGGTCTTGCAGGCTGCGCGGCTGTCCGCGCACCGAGTCGTTGGGACCGGAGGCGATAACCGGCTTCGTCCGGATGCCCCGCACCAGCGGATTCGCGGCCTGCGCGGCGATGATGTCCTCGGCGTTCGGGGTGTCCACCCAGGCGTGCGCGACGATTGCGTTGGGCATGCCGGTTTCGGCGGCGATCCGGGTCAGCCACTCGGTTTCCGCCAGTTGTTGGGTGCGATCGCACTCGGCTTCCACATGAACGGTGGCGACGACGTTGTGCAGCGCCGTGTCGCGGCGGTATTCTACCGGGAGATAGGTGCGGCAGATTCGTGAGTAGTCACCGAGCCATGCGTGCTCGCCGGTTTGGAGCCAGGGGTAGCGGAGGTCGGATTCGAGGTCCCACAGATGGTGGTGAGCATCGACGATCGGAAGGTCTTCATCCATGGCCCGGAAGTAAGCAGGGACGGCCCCGGGGCGTCAATTCGCGGACGGCGCTCAACGCGGCAATAGCAATGTTTAGACGCGACTCAATACCGGGACCATTCAATCGAACGATGCGAACGCTCTTTGGCGTGCGGATGCAGCGGTCCATCCGGTTGGCCCGGGCCTTGGGGCGCGATAATAGCCCCCAGCGGGTCTGACGGATGGGCGGTGGGCACACACCGGAGCGGGCCGCCGCGTGGTGCCCGATCGGCCGCATCGAAGAACTGCTGCCCTGGTCTCGGACAAAGAGCTCGGACTGTTGGCAATGAAGCGCGCGCTTTCACTTATCTTTTCGATCATAATCTATCTCGTCCTGGTTGGCCCAGTCATCGCAGCAGCCCTGATTGTCGTCGTTTTTGTCGATATTGCGTACTCGCCATCGCAATGGCGCGATGTCGAATGCGAACAACGCAAGGTTTTCGCGGAAAAAGTTTCTCCTGACGGCGCGTGGGTCGCGAGACTCTTCCGCAATGTTTGCGGTGGCGGATTCGGAACGGGCTATGTCGACTTCACCGTCGAGATCGCTCGGCCCGATGAACCGCCGCCGCGAGTTCAAGCCGCGAATGCGGTCTTCGAGATGGTCGATGACGGCGACGACAAGCCCAAGCCTATGACGCTGAGATGGCTGGACGAAAAGAAGCTTGAGATCGCGATCCCGAATGGTGCCAGGGCCGGGAGGCAGCAGGAAACCTACGCAAATCTGGCGATTTCATACCGGTACCTAAACGACGATCCGATTGAAAGGGCCTGCATACAGCGATGGCGATCGCTGCGGATCGACGAACAGGTGCATCGGTCGATGTCGCCGAAGGAGAACATGACGGCATTTCTCGCTCAGTGCCACACGGAGCCCGCAGGTCCAAGCGATCATGAATGAGGGCCTGAAGCCGCCGGATGAGCGTCAACCGGAAGGTAGGTGCGGCCGATCCGTGAGTGGGCACCGAGTCAGACGTGCCCGCCGATTTGGAGCCGGGGGCCGGTTCGAGGTCCCGCAGTTGGCGGTGAACATTGACGATCAGAAAGTCTTTATCCATGGCCCGGAAGTAAGCGGGGACGGCCCCGGGGCGTCAATTCGTGGACGAACGTCGTAACTGGCAGGGCCTCGTCGAGCGCGTCCACGCTCGAAACTCGAATCGAAACTTCACCGTAAATGATTGGGTTGATGATCAGGCGCCCGATATCGCCGACCCGCGCGAGCATGGTGTCGGACCAGTCGGTCCAAGCGTTCTTCTCGCCCGGGACATCGAGAAGCACATTCCTGTCCATGACGGCGGTGGTCATTCAATCGCCACGGGTCAGCGCCAGGATTTCATCGGCGGTCATCCTGACATCGCCCTTATGGGATCGGAGATGAGCGACGATCTGGGCGCCTCGGTTCGGGTTTTTCGGCGCATCGGATCGAACGATCCGAACGGTCTCGCCGTCGAACTGAAGGTCCACCTCGGTGTTGGGCAGCAGGCCGGCTGCCTCGCGAAGTTCCACCGGGATAGTCACTTGGCCTTTGGATGTGATGCGCACGGTTGGCCCCTTACTCCTACATGTAAGAGTAAGGGGCGTTGTCCGGAAGCAAACGTCCGGTGCTGGAAGATCGACAGAAAAGCCTATTGAAACGACCGGGCGGCTAACCGGGAATTCCGGCCTCAATCGTCCAGGAAGCTCCGCAGCTTCCGGCTACGGCTGGGGTGCTTCAGCTTGCGCAGCGCCTTCGCTTCGATCTGGCGGATACGTTCGCGGGTCACGTTGAACTGTTGCCCGACCTCTTCCAGCGTATGATCGGTGTTCATGCCGATGCCGAAACGCATGCGCAGCACGCGCTCCTCGCGTGGCGTCAAGGAGGACAGCACGCGCGTCGTCGCCTCGCGCAGATTGGCTTGGATCGCCGCATCCAGTGGGATCACCGCCGCCTTGTCCTCGATGAAGTCGCCCAGGTGGCTGTCTTCCTCATCGCCGATCGGCGTTTCAAGGCTGATCGGCTCCTTGGCGATCTTCAGGACCTTGCGGACCTTTTCCAACGGCATGCCCAGCTTGTCGGCCAGTTCTTCCGGTGCCGGCTCCCGTCCGATCTCGTGTAGCATCTGCCGCGAGGTACGGACGAGCTTGTTGATCGTTTCGATCATATGCACCGGAATACGGATCGTGCGGGCCTGATCGGCGATCGAGCGGGTGATCGCCTGCCGGATCCACCACGTCGCATAGGTGGAGAATTTATAGCCGCGGCGGTACTCGAACTTATCCACCGCCTTCATCAGGCCGATATTGCCTTCCTGAATCAAATCGAGGAATTGCAGGCCGCGATTGGTATATTTCTTGGCGATGGAGATCACCAGGCGCAGGTTCGCCTCGATCATCTCTTTCTTTGCACGCGCGCTGTCGCGTTCGCCGCGCGAAACAGTCATATAAACCCGGCGGAATTCCGCGATCGGCAAGCTTGCATCGGTTGCCACGGCGCCGATCTGATTGCGGATTTTCGCGATGTCGTCAGGGTGCTTGATGACGAACACCTTCCAGCCCTTGCCCGGCAGGCGGCCGACGCGGTCGAACCAGTTCGGGTCCAGCTCCGCGCCGCGGTAGTTCTTCAGGAAGTCCTCGCGGTTGACCTTGCAGCTCTCGGCCATGCGCATCAACTGGCCTTCAAGCGTCGTCAGTCGCTGGTTCAGCTGCTTGAGCTGGCTGACCAACTCCTCGATCCGGTTGTTGTGCAGGCGGACCTGACCGACCTTTTCGACCAGTTCCTCGCGGATCTTCTCGTAGCCCTTTTCGGACCGCGAACTCATTTCCTCGCCGCTGGTGATCGTTTCCAGCCGACGGTGCTGCATCTTGTGCAGCTTCTTGTACAGATTTTCGATTTCCTCGAAGTTCGCCAGAACCTCGGGCTTCAGCTTTTCCTCCAACGCCGATAGCGACATGCTTGGGCCGCTGTCTTCGTCGTCGCCGTCCATGTCGTCGTTGGCAGGGAAGCCTTCGGCGGGCACATCGGGCGCGTCAGACACATCAGCGGTCGGCGCACCAGCACCATCCGTCGCCTCCAGATCCACGATGTCGCGCAGCAGCATGCGCCCGGCCTTGAGTTGATCGTGCCAGGTGATGATGGCCTTGAAGGTCAAGGGGCTTTCACACAGCCCGTTGATCATCATGTCGCGGCCGGCTTCGATCCGCTTGGCGATGGCGATTTCGCCCTCACGCGACAGCAGCTCGACGCTTCCCATCTCCCGCAGGTACATGCGAACGGGATCGTCGGTGCGGCCCAGGCTGGCCTCATCGACGTTGCCGGTTTGCTCCTCGGCTTCTTCTTCCTCGGCCTTTTCGGCCTTGGCGACCGGGGCTTCGCCGTCCTCGTTATCCTCGCTCTCGACGACCTGGATGCCCATTTCCGAGAAATTGGCCATCACGTCTTCGATTTGTTCGGAGCTGTTCTGATCCTGCGGCAGGATCGCGTTCAGCTCATCGAACGTGATGTAGCCGCGTTCCTTGCCTTTCGCGATCAGCCGCTTCACGCCGGCGGCGGTCACATCCAGCAGGGTTGTCTCGGCATCCGCTTCCGCCGTGGCGGTATCGCCGGCGACCATGGGCTTCGTGGCCATCGCTCAGGGCACTCCTTCATCCGACGGGTTCCGGCTCGCGCAAACCGGGACCCAACCAATATTAAGCATCGCCGAACCCGACCCCGTCGGGCTCGCCGCTGCGAATTTTTGCCAATGCCTCGACCAGCGCCTTTTGACGGCGCCACGTCTCGGGAGTCAGGTTTCGGGCAGCGTCCGCCTCGGCCGAAGCGACTTCTTCGCGAAGAAGTTCCTCATTGAGAAAGCCGAAAATGTGCCACCACCCTGCTTCAGCCTCGGCTGGCATTGCATCCGACGACGCGCAATCCGGCAGCGGCATCGCCGATGCTGCCAGGGCTTGCTGAACATCATGCTCAAATCCAGATTTCGTGAGGTGGTCCATCAAACC
>JAKBCJ010000301.1 GCA_021807975.1 Pseudomonadota bacterium
AGTATTCGCTTCTGCCTGGCAGTGGCAGATTCCAGTGATATCGCCAGGAGGCCGGCCGACCAAAAGCTTTCAATGTAAACCATAGATCCGCTAAAGCCATTAAAAAATATCGCATAAATTCCAAGTAACGGGATACCAAACACAAACAGCATCAGCCCCGGCGCTTCGCGAAATCGAACCTGGATCGGAACGTCCCCCCGGATCAGAAGATAGATGACACAAAACAGAACAATGATCGACGCCGGGTGGATCTTGAGGGGAACATTAACACCAATCGCATCGAGCAGGTTGGCGGTAATCAGGAATTGCAGGAAGATAGCCAGGACAGCCCACCAGAAGACCGCGGTATATCCACCGGAACGCCGAAGCGCAGAGCGGGCCGGGTTTGGTTGCAAATGATGCAAGGCTCTTGTCACATTGAGGTCCTTTTGTCGCAAATCAGCAGGAAGTGAGGAATATTTGAATTCCTGTACAGAATTATCTCACCACCGACCCTCGCCGGACGAGCCGACGCTGCTCCATGTCTGAAGTCAGCCCCCGTTAGATACCATGAATCGTGGTCAGCCACAGCGCATCACGCAAAACATTTGAGTGATGTTCGCGGCTCGGAAGCCTGACCCGCGACCGCCAGGTCAGTCCGCGTCAGCAACGGAACTGCCCGGGAGGCCGATAAACCCCAGTCAGCGACCGCGCTTCCGCGCCCCGCGGGTCATCCGAGAATGCAAGATCACCGGCCCCGGGCATGTTGCCGCAGTTGTCATGCCTGACGGCGTGCCCGTCTGATATTGTCGATACCGACAAAGCCCGAACTGCCCCCGCCGCGACAGCGCCGACGGACGGCATGCGCAACGACCGATGGAGACCTGACCTGATGCCACCGTCTGTAGTGTTGCCTAAATCGAACAGAGTTCTGATCTCCGACCGGGATTTCGGATCGGTCAGCCGAATGCTAGGTCTGATAGCGGTCTTGGTTTTTGCCATGGGCGTCGCGGTGAAGTTGTCCTGGCTAAACCGGGCGATTGATCTTAAGGGCAATCAGGCGGCGTGGGATGCTTTCTACTATCATGTCCCACAAATAAATGAATTCATCACTAACGGATTCCGGCCGGACTATACCAATTTCATCGCAATGACTCCCGGCCTCCATCTTCTCTATGCCTACCTCGCTCGCGGGTTCGGGATCACCTCTTTCGCTTACGACAGCGGTCTGTTGTTCGCCATCCACAGCCTGTGGATGGTCGCCTATCTCGCGCTCAATATGTTCATCATCGGTAAAGTCTATCATCGTAATAATGCCGGATTGATAATAGTACTGCCCCTGCTGGCCTCTGCCTACCCGGTTTACAGCTGGGTCTGGCCTACCACCGACCTACCCGCCACCGTCCTCTATCTTACCGCGATCGCGATCGAATTCCGCGCCTGGCGCGAGATAAATCGCCTGACTGCGTATGCCGTGCTCGGGGCAGCCGGTGTCCTTTTGCGACAGCACTACGGGTTCCTTGCTGCCGTGCCCGCCGGTATTCTGGTGGCGAATGCGATCGTTCACCGGACCCGCCTCGCCCCCCGGATACTGCTTGTTTACTTGCTCCCGGTCGTCCCCGCACTCGCGGTCCTGACCTATTTTGTATCGATTTGGCATGGACTTGTCCCGCCGGATCAGGCGTACCATTTCGCGCCATTCAGTGAACCGGTCTCATTGGCGCACGTCTTCGGGTTCACCGGGCTGGTGGGGCTTCCGTTCGCGGTCAGCCTTTGGCGCCTTCTCACTGAACCGGCAACGCCTGCGGGGCAAAGCCCGACGCCAAGCGTGCTGGCCGGTAACAACCGCACACCAATCCGTATATTGGCCGCGGCGATTGTCTGCGGATTGGCTGCCGTGATGACACTGCCGCTTAATCCGAGCGTCGCAGCCGGACGATATGGCTCCATGCTGTGGACAATCGAAGGAAAACTTCCTTCGCAGCTTTTACGTGACGTCTATCTGTGGGGTGCGATTTCTCTCGGGGCCGCGATCTGGATAGCCGTGGCGACGCTGTGCTGGCGGCGGCGAGAAGTGATCCCAACGGTCGTGGTGTACACTATGTACGCCGGCACGTTGCTGGTTCAGGAATTCTGCTTCCAGCGGTACGTCGAGGAGCCGATACTGCTGACATTGGCGATCTTCATCGTGTGGCAGACGCGGTTGCCGAAGGCCGAGACGATAATCTGGGGCGTATGCTTCGGCGGGTATATGCTGCTGGGTTGGATTAAGCTTTTTCAAGGTTTTGGCGGCTTCGGCCAATAGCGGATTCTATTATCCGCCCGCATGATGCCGGGCCCCAGCCGCAAGCATGAGAGGCGCTCGAACCTCCTCAATGCGGAATTTGCCGGTCGAAGGGAAGCTGTCCGCGGTCCTGAACAAGCCGCGGCCAGGCCGCCATCACCAGTTCCACTAATCGCTGTCCAAACCATTTGGTGAAGATCTCTACAGGTTCGAACAGCACCGCCGACACAAGGCAGAATGCTACGGACGAACCGGCGATCAAGTAAACGACCTGCGGTCCTAATCCGCCGTGAGTTGTCGCATAGACAATAGCGCCCGAAGTAAATGAAATCAGCACCGGAAACTGTACAAGATACAGTGGAAATGACACCCGCCCGAGCATTCTGGACAGTTTTGAGCTGAAGAAGCGGCATGCGGTTCGATCGCAGAAGATTGCCAGCACCAGCGGCGCGGCGAAAAACGGTGCAATGCCTTCGGGCGCCAGTTCTGCCCATTGCAGAAAACCATCTGTAAAAGCAATGACAGAGATTATCGTCCAACATAGCAGTGGCATGAACGGCATGCGCTGGATCCGGTCGAACATGCCGTGGCTTCGTGCCGCGGCGAACCCAATGCCGACGGTGAAGCAGGCCAAATTGTGGGTCGGCGTCAACCACCCAAGCAGCACGGTCAGCGCGGCCAGGATCAGCCACGCCAAACGGAACCAACCGAACGTGAGCAGAATGGCGAAAACGATAACAGACCCGACGAGTTCCAGGCGCATCGTCCAGAGGAACGCGTTGAGCGCCGTCGTTGCATCGCTGGTAGTGTAAACCGAGATCAACGCGTATCGCAGGACGTAGCCCAGTCCGAAAGGAAATCTGACCCAGGACCCGATCCAATCTGACCTGCCGACGATCATTCCCGCCCGACCGTTGAAAAGCATGTCCGTTCGAGAAAGCGCGAAGGTTATCAGGCACGTCGCCAAGACCGGGATGGTGAGCCGCGGATAGCGTTTGATCGCCAGTTTGATCACGGCCAGTTTGCCTTTGCCCGCGAAAAACGCGGCGCTTAACGCTTCGCCGGACAGGAGGAAAAAGATCGACACCGCCAAAGCCCCGTCGAGCAGAAAGCCGGTGGCGGGATTTTTGAATTCCGGCCTTATAAGGCCAAATGTTTCCCAGAACACATGGTAGCAAACAACGCTCAGCGACGCCCAGCCGCGAAGACCGTCCAGAACAGATGACCGGCTCGATTTAACTGCGCTGGATCCCGCGGCGAACCGGGGCAGTTTTGCGACTGGCAAACGTTCCATCCGTACACCCTGATCCCGAGCTGCGCGGTTACAAAATCAAACCAGGTCCTGGCAGGCAGAAATGCCGTCCCCATGGGCTAATACCGGTTTGCCGGGGGCGTTCAGGGAAAAATCGTCTGATATGCCCGCTGGCGGCATAGCTGTCGCACAATGCACCAGGATGGCACCCCTGAAAGTGGCGAAAGTCCTGTACTATGAGTTTTTTTCGATTCCTGTCAGTAACCGGTAGTTCCATAAGCGGGTCGAACATTCAGGCACGCTCACATCGTAGCCAACATGACGCTTCTGAATGCGGGAATCTCTTCCCGGCACACCATCGTGCCCTGATTTTCGTATGCCCATTGCTCTCCGAGCGCTGCGGCAATCGAACTGATTAGCATGTCACAGGGTGCACCGCACGCTGCGCGGCCACGATTTTGGCGATGCGGCAGTAACAACTGCGCTAGCCGGGCCGATGGGAAAGCCGCGCGTACACCATATTTTGTTTCGGACTCGGACCGTCGGCGTCACTGAAAATGCCAATCGGTTGATTCCTGTTGTGCGGATCGCGTCCCCGCTAAAACGACCGCCAAAGCAGGTCGCCCAGAAACCGCCCCGGCAGCAGCGTAAACATCCCGGCGACAAGGCAAGCCCCGACATAAGTGTAAACCATGTGCCGCCGATGCAGCGCGATCCTGCCTTTGGCCAGCGCCCAGAACGCGGCCGCCAGATTGACCAGCACGAACGGGATCAGCAGATGAATCGGCGAAAATCCCGCCCAACTGAAGGCCAACGTGCTGCGGATGAAAATAGCGGAGGTCGCCGTCGCCACCATCAGCGCCACCCAAACATAACCAAAGGCCCGATGCAGTCTCGGCCTCTGCCGCACGCCAAGCCGCGCCCACAACGCAACGGGGCCGATCGCTGTGGCAGCAATCGCCACGGTCATATGCACCGCAACGATCTCGGGCAGGCCGGTCCCCGGGCTCACAGTCCGCGCCCCAGGCGTTTTTCCACCTGCCGACGCTCCCACTCGCCATTCAGGAAGGGGATTTTGTCGAAGACCCGCAGGCCATGGAACAAGACGCCGGTGCCCCAGCCAAGCGCGACCCAACCCACCCAAAAGTAGCGCGGCGATGTCAGGAGATTGACCACGGTTAGCACGCACAGCACGGCGGCGAATTGCACCAGGTGAATATAGAAGCCCTTCACACGCCGGATATGGGCAAAGGCAAGCGCTTCCTCGGCCCGGGCAAAGGCAGCTTGGTTCGGCACGGCGTCAGCATCGGCATTGGCGGTCGCGGTCATCGCACTCTCCTTGAGTTCGGAGAAGTCCACCCCAAACGCCGCCCCCAGCGCCTTCAATGAGTCCACGCTGGCACCCTGCCCGCGTTCGATCCGTTGAATGGTGCGCGTGCTAAGGCCGCTGAGTTCGGCGAGTTGTTCCTGTGACCAACCGCGTTGCAGCCTGAGTTTCTGGATTGACATGTAAGGCCCTTCGTTCCGTGCCCCGGGACTAACCCGCCACATGCCGGAACGGCCACGACAGCACCCCGTCAGACAGGCGACAATGGGGCGACACCGCCGCTGGCGAGCGCCCCGGCGACCGCGCTAATCGCCGGCCAGCCGGCGTTTCAGGGTGTCGTTGATCAGACCGGGGTTTCCCTTGCCGGCCATCGCCTTCATGGTCTGCCCAACGAAGAACCCGAACAGCTTGTCTTTCCCCGACCGGTATTCCGCCACCTTATCGGGATTGGCCGCCAGGATACGATCGACCGCCGCATCGATCGCGCCAGTATCGGTGACCTGACGCAACCCTTTCTGCTCCACGATCGCCGCCGCGTCCTGGCCGGTTTCGACCATCGCCTCGAACACGTCCTTGGCGATCCGGCCGTTGATCGTGTTGTCCGCCATCAGGTCCAGCAGCCCGCCCAAAGCGGCGGCGCTGACGGGGGGATTGTCGATGGAACGGCCCAGGCGGTTCATCGCGGCGAAGAAGTCGCCCGTCACCCAGTTGGCGGCGATCTTGGCATCGCGGCCCTTGGCGACCGCTTCATAGAACTCCGCCGTCGCTTTCTCCGCGACCAGCACCGACGCATCGTAGGGCGTTAGTCCATAGGCCTGGATAAACCGAGCCTTCTTGGCATCCGGCAGTTCTGGCAGGGACGCCTTCAGCGCCGCGATCCAGTCCTCGTCCAGCACCAGCGGCAGCAAGTCGGGGTCTGGGAAATAGCGGTAATCGTGCGCGTCTTCTTTCGACCGCATCGACCGGGTGATCCCGCGCCCGCTGTCGAACAGGCGCGTTTCCTGCTGCACCGTCCCGCCCGACTCCCAAACTTCGATCTGGCGCATCGCCTCGGCCTCGACCGCCTGCATCACGAAGCGGATGGAGTTGACGTTCTTCACCTCGCAGCGGGTGCGATACGGTTCGCCGTGTTTACGCACCGACACGTTCACGTCGGCGCGCATGGACCCTTCCTCCATGTTGCCGTCGCACGTCCCCAGATAGCGCAGGATAGAGCGCAGCTTGCGCACATAGGCC
>JAKBCJ010000302.1 GCA_021807975.1 Pseudomonadota bacterium
CACGACGGATGCCTCTAAGGTCCGCATGGGTGGCTTTGCTCCGGCCCTGTCCACGACCGATGCCTCCAAGGTCCGCATGGGCGGCTTTGCCCCGGCCCTGGCCACGACGGATGCCTCTAAGGTCCGCATGGGCGGTTTCGCTCCGAGCCTCTCCACGACCGATGCCTCGAAGGTCCGCATGGGCGGCTTTGCCCCGAGCCTGTCCACGACGGATGCCTCGAAGGTCCGCATGGGCGGTTTCGCCCCGAGCCTGTCCACGACCGATGCCTCGAAGGTCCGCATGGGCGGTTTCGCCCCGAGCCTGTCCACGACCGATGCCTCGAAGGTCCGCATGGGCGGCTTTGCCCCGAGCCTGTCCACGACTGATGCCTCGAAGGTCCGCATGGGCGGTTTCGCCCCGACGCTCGCGACACGCGGCTAATCTCAACCGTTCCAGCCGAGCAATCGCCGCGCCCGCGGTCTATAAGAGACCAGACCGTGCTCGAAAGTAGCCGGTCTGTTCGATGTTCTAACTAAAGGATTCGCCGCCGTGAAAAATACGGACCCGGCCGACACCGCGGGCAAGCCAGCTGCCAAGCAGAAACTCGTCACATTCCATCGCATGATCCCAACCGCGCGCATGCCCCAGCGTGCCGACCGTTCCGCTGCCGGCTCGCTTCCAACCCGAGCGTTCCGCTATTGCGAGGCCGCGACCTCTGCCGCCGCTTTCGGTTATTACCTGTTTCCGCCAATGGCCTTTTCCGTTCAATGGGACGGACACGACATCATTTGGACATTCGAGGGGGCGGGCGATTGGTTTCCCCTCAACAGCGCCGTCCAGTTCCCGGGTTACCGGGACTATTTTGATTCGGTTGCCCCGGATGAAATCAAGGAGTTTTCTCCGCCGTTCCTGGGCGCCTTGCAGGAACCCGGCCTGATCCAATTGTGGATGGGTCTGACGGTTCGGACCGCCCCTGGTTGGAGCCTGCTGGTTCGCAGCCCAGCCAACTTGCCGCGTAGCGGCGGGTGGGAGCCGTTCGAGGGGATCGTCGAAACCGATCGCTGGTTCGGTCCGCTGATCACCAATCTGCGGCTGACCAAGACCAACGTGCCGATCGACTTCAAACCGGACTATCCGCTGTTGCAGGTCCAACCTATACCTCGCCAGGCCTATGAGGATTCTCACTTAAACAACTATGAAATAGTTCCTGAAATCACGCAGTTCACGCCGGAGGACTGGGACGATTATTACGACACTGTCGTGCGTCCGAATTCCCAAGTCGTACGCCCCCGTGGCCAATACGCCGCGGCAGCGCGCAAACGGCGAAGCAGCGAGGACGCAGCGGGCTAGGTTCTGGTCGCGAACAGACCGCATGCTGGACAGACGCGTCGTCGTCCAGCACGTTCGTTCCATGAGTCGGAGTCGAGCTCTGCTTCTGGCCGGATGTCTTTCCGTCGGCGTTTGGGGCGCGATGCCAGGCCGCGCAACGACAGAGTGTCCGGTGGACCCGGCGATGCAGCCGTTTCATGTGCCGCATCTGCGGGCGGCCATCTCCGCCCGAACCGATGGCTTGATCGTCGCCCCGCTTTAGTCTCCGGTCGCCATATCCGCCAAATGCTAAGCCCCTTCAGCCCAGGTTCGGTCTTAGGACAATGGGCGGGTTCGCCACGAGCGGGTCGCGTTCACGGATACCTGCCAGTCGCAGCCCTTCGGCATAGTGCTGTTTATCTGCATCGCGTTCCATCGGGTTGTTGTCCAGGAACCGCTCGATGGTGAAGTCTGGCTCCAGTGCAAGCAACCGTCGCCGGACAACGGCGATTTCCTCGTCGCGCTTGAGATGTCCCAAGGCTGCCAGATAGGGTTTGTAACCCGCGGTGAAAGAGGGGTTAAGCTCGCTGACCGTCCGGCCTAGGTTCACGGCAGTCTCATATTCATGCTTCATCAGGTGAATCAGGACGAAGAACGCGTCGAAAAAGAAGGCGTGCGGATCGAGTGGAGACAGGGCCTTATAACGCTTGTTGCGCCGTTCCGCTTCCTCCAGATCGCCGGCATAGGCATAGGCTACCGCGGAGAGAGCCCAAGCCATCGCAAGGTTTGGGTTTAGCAACAATGCGCGTTCGTGCAGCACCATTGCCTCTCGCAGGCGGCGGTGCAGGAATGCCCTAACATGTCCGCTGATAGTCAGGCCGCGCGCATCGAAGGGGTCCAGCACGATCGCTCGTTCGGCGAGTTCGCCTGCCCGTTCCATCATCGCCTTCGGATTCTCGGCCCAGTCCTGTCCGACAAGGAATATGTGCCAATAAGCATACCACGCATAAGCCGCGGCGTAATCCGGGTCCAGGGCGATCGCATTCGCGAGATGTTCGCCTGCCTGCATATACGGATCGTGTTCCATGCGCCCGATCAGCGGAATGGCGCGCAGCATCAGATCGTAGGCTGTGGAGTCGGTGGCACTGCGGTTGCTGCTGCGCTTTGCCTCGATCAGCAGAATCTCCGGGTCGATCTGGGCGACGACCTCGGCGGCGACCTCATCCTGCAGCGACAGCAGGTCGTTGGTCTCGCGATCGAAGCGGCGCGCCCAGACGATCTGGTTGCTGGCGCGCAGGTCCAGCAGGCGCAGGCTGATGCGGATCTTGCCGCCGGCGCGCTGCACGGAACCGTCCAGCAGGAAATCCAGGCCGAATTCGCGCCGTATCGCCGCCTCGTCCCGGTGCTCCTCGGCGAACCGCCCGAGCGAATTGGAGGAGACGATGAACATCCAGCGGAAGCGGGAGAGTGCGTTGGTGATCTCATCGGCGAGGCCGGGGGCAAGATGGGCGTCCTCATCCGGCATGCCGACCAGGCGGAATGGCATCACTCCGATATGGGCGCCGCCGCGGGACGCTGCGGGATCGCGCCTGCGCGGTGCCGGCGCGCTGTGATCGACCGCGCTGGCGGCTGCCGGGGCGGCGGGCGGTTCGGCGACCGAGGGGGCAACGGGGTCTGGCGCTGCCGCCGGCGGCACTGGCTGGGGTGGTCTCAGCGGCAGGCGGCTGTGCGACGGACCTCTGATTTCATTCAGTAATTTCTGCGTTTCGATCGATGGTGCCGCATCTAGCATATCCGCCAGCACCGCCCGGCATCGATCGTAAGCCTGCACCGCGAGTCCGCGCTCGCCGCGCACCGCGTGAGCCTTCATCAGCGCCCGCCATGCGCCTTCGTGCGACCGGTCGATCGTTAGCAGCCGTTGCGCGGCAGCAATCGCGGCGTCGGGGTCCAGGTCTTCCTTCAGCATAGACTCGGCGATGCCGCGCGCCCGGTCGCGCAGGCGTTCGCGTTCGGTGTTCAGCCATGCGTCGAAATTCGGGTCGATTCCGTCCAGGTCTTCCAGCAGGTCGCCGTCCAGAAGGGCCAGCGAGGCCGGTTGTGCGGCGGTTGCCCGCATCACCTCATCGACATCGATCCATACCGCGCCCGGCCGCAATGTCAGGTGGTCGCGGGTGATGATCAGAATGTCGGTTTCGGCGGGGGACAGCGCCTCCAGCAGCCGGTGGATTTCCTGCCGCAGCGACGCCCGGGCCTGTTCCTCGGGGCGCCGGCTCCAGAGTTGTTCGGCCAGCCGCCCGCGCAGCACCGGCCGCGGCGCCGCCATCGCGATGCTGGCCAGCAGGGCACGGGTTTTCCGCCCGGCCGGCAACACGCTTTCGCTGCGAACCGTCCAGGCTTCCATTTGCCCAATCAATCGCAGGCGCACGACAACATGATCGAGTGCGCCTCCAGGTGTCTGCGGCTTGGTTTGAGAGTCCGACATCAATTCCCCTCGGGACGATCGCAAAGGTTGTAATGCGTTACATCACCTGAGGCTATACCCGTCGGTACGCGGTGCGGATAATGCACCGTCATTTTCGTATCAAATCAAATCAAATCGATCCGGGTCCGGATGAATGCCAGCGCGGCCTGGAACGCAGCCTCTGCATCCATCTCGCTGGTATCCAGCAAACAGGCGTCCGCCGCGGCTTTCAGCGGTGCGGCGGCGCGTGCGGCGTCTTTGGCGTCGCGCTGGCGCATGTCCGCCTCGACTGTTGCGATATCGGCTTCCATGCCTTTGGCCCGCAGTTCCAGCCAGCGCCGGCGGGCGCGTTCGGCCAGGCTGGCGGTGACGAAAAGCTTGGCCGGGGCATTGGGGAAAATCACCGTGCCAATATCGCGGCCATCCAGCACGGCGCCGTCGCGCACCGCGAAATCGCGCTGGAAATCCAGCAGGGCTGCACGCACGCCGGTAATCGAGGCGACCGAGGCCGCCGCCGCGTCCGCCTGCGGACCACGCAGATCGTTGCGATCCAGATCGGCGGGCTCCAGCGCCCGTGCGGCCGATTCCGCGCTTACGGCATCCGACGGATCGCCCCCTGTCTCCAGCACACGCCTCCCGACCGCTCGGTATAACAACCCCGTATCCAGATAGGGCAGATGCAGGGTCGCGGCGAGGCGGCGGGCGAGTGTGCCCTTGCCGGCGGCGGCCGGTCCGTCGATGGCGACAATCGGTTTCATGCTCATGCCACCGGTCCGATCGCGGCGCCGATGGCGTTCATCAGGCCGACGAAGCCGGGGAAACTGGTGTCGATGAACCCGGCGTTATCGACCGTGACCGGGGCGGCGGCTACGATCCCCAGTACCAGGGCGGACATGGCGATACGGTGGTCCATATGGGTGGCGACGGTGCCGCCGCCGGCCGGTGGTTTGCCGGTTCCGTGGACGATCATGTCGTCGCCCTCGATTTCCACCCTTACGCCGTTGGCGGTCAACAGGGCGGCGGTGGCGGCCAGCCGATCGCTTTCCTTGACCCGTAGTTCCTTCAGGCCGCGCATGCGCGTGGAGCCGGCGGCGCAGGCCGCCGCGACCGCCAGAACCGGATATTCGTCGATCATGCTGGGCGCGCGTTCGGCTGTCACATCGATCGCGGACAGCGCCCCGCCTGCGATGTCCAGGTCGCCGACCGGCTCGCCGCCCTCGATCCGGCGGTTCCTGACGGTGACCGAGGCGCCCATTTCCTCCAGACACAGAAACAGCCCGGTGCGCAGCGGATTCAGCCCGATCGCCGGGATCGTGACCTTGCTGCCGGGGACCAGCAGTGCCGCGACCAGCGGGAACGCCGCCGACGACGGATCGCCCGGCACCATCACATCGGCCGCGCGCAATTCGGGCTGGCCGTGCAGTTCGACGATCCGGCCGGAGCCACTGACCTCGACGCTGACGGTCGCGCCGAAGTGGCGCAGCATGTTTTCGGTATGGTCGCGGGTGGCCTCAGGCTCCTCGACGCGGGTGATGCCGGGGGCATTCAGGCCCGCCAGCAGCACGGCGGACTTCACCTGGGCCGACGGCACCGGAACCCGGTAGTCCAACGCCATCGCGTCCCTGGCGCCCTGGATCGCCAGCGGCAGACGCCCACCCTCGCGCGCCAGGAATGTGGCGCCGGTCGCGGACAGCGGATCGATTACCCGGCGCATCGGGCGGCCGCGCAGGCTGGCGTCGCCCGTCATCACCGAAAATACCGGATGGCTGGCCAGAATGCCGCACAACAGGCGGGCGGCGGTGCCGGAATTGCCCATATCCAGAACATCGGCCGGTTCGGTCAGGCCGCCGATCCCGCGGCCCGCCACGCGCCAGGTGCCGTCCGCGTCATGGGTTACCTCGGCGCCCAGGGCGCGCATGGCGGCGGCGGTTCGCAGCACGTCCTCGCCGGTCAGCAAGCCGGAGATTCGGGTTTCGCCGATCGCCAGCGCGCCGAACATCAAAGCGCGATGACTGATCGATTTATCGCCCGGCGCGGCGATCGTGCCGGCCAGCGGCGCCGCTGCTCTGCGGGAAATCATCGGGCGAAGGGCGGCATCGTGCATGGAAAGTGTCCGGTCGGTGGCGTCGTTGGCGGGTTGTTAGCCGCTTTCCCATAATGCGGATATGGCCGGGAATGCGATAAGCTATTTGACAGGGCCGCGCCGTGATGGCATGGGCGCCCGCTCTTATTCGCTGCCCAAAAGACTGTCACGAAGGGCCTTATATACTCATG
>JAKBCJ010000303.1 GCA_021807975.1 Pseudomonadota bacterium
CCTGGCCAGTTTCGATGGGTGCATAATCTGGCCATCGACAGCCACGGAAACATCTTCACCACCGAGGTCGATAGCGGAAAACGGGTGCAGCGGTTCGTCCCGGCCGCGCCGCCCTGACAGCCGGACGGATCGTCGATCCGCCAGGTTGTTCAAGCGAAGCTGTTCACCCGGGCCATGCCCTCGCGGCCATGCAGAAAACCATTCTGCCACGGTGTTTCCGCTGTCAGATACACCAACTCCTCGGCAGCCTCGTCCGCGGTGACGAATCCATCCAGCACGGCGCGGTGCAACCGAACCACCGACACCATGTCGATATCCTGTGGCGACAGGCGGAAATGCGTCACCCCCATGTCGCGCAGCGCCGCCATGTCGTGAAGCAGCACAAGGTAGCCATTCGATAACGTCTGCGTGCCGTTGACGGTCAGCAGTCCATGGCCGTCGATAGTGTCGGCCGGCAATCCATCCGGATCGAGGCCGCAGACGAACTGGCACGCATCCTTCGACACCCCATGCGATCGCGCATGATAGCAGCGCACGGCGATCGACAGCGGCTGGCGCCCGAACACCAGCAACTCTGTTTCTATCGCCAGGCCGTCACGGGCCCGTCCGGCCAACACCCGAACCGTCTCCGCCGGCGCCTCCACCGGCAACACGATCCGCACCGCGCCGCCGGCAGCCAGGACATCCATGGCGCCCTCGTTGAACACGTTGATCGACGGCCCGATCACATGCGGCCGGCCCGACACCGTTTGAAGGCAGGCGACATCGTTGGCCTCGACCAAATTGCCGGTGTCGGCGAGCAACCGAGCGGCTTCGACTTCCCGGTCCAGGGTCATGAGGGCGAGGGTGGAGCGAACCACCTGCTTTCCCGCGGCGGCCAGCCGGGCGGCCACCGCGTCGATATATCGCTCAAAGAACGGCTCACGCTTGGAGCAAACGACCTCGCCCAAATAGACGGTGTCCACCTCGGCCTCATCGGCGATCCGGAAGTAGAAGTCGCGCCGCTTTTCCGCCGGCCAGTGAAACAGCAGCGGACCCAGGGTCAGTTTTCCGCGGCAGGTCATTATCGCCAGCCCCTTTTATATGCCCCATGGGTTTCACGGCTGCCCTCGGCGACAGACGCCAGACGGTTGGCAACCGCCCCCTGCCCGCCCCCTTCCAGCGCGTCGATCGCCCGCCGAAAGGTCCCCACCACTTCCGTCACATACGCCCGGCCGCGTTGCCGACCCTCGATCTTCAGCGCGGTCACCCCGGCGGCTTTCAAATCGCCAAGGATATCGACAGCGTTCAGCGCAACCGGTTCCTCGAACAAATACGACGCGCTGCCGCGGGTGACGTAGCGGCCCTTGCAGGGCGTCGGGTACGCAACAGCCTCGCCGCGGGTGAAGCGGTTCAACGTAACCTGCCCAAGGCACGACAGCGTCGTATCGCCATCGTCCACATAGGAAACGTGACTGGCCGGCGCGCAAGCACCCATGGAAGTCGGCGACAACCCGGTGATGTAGGACGACAGGAAGCAGCGCCCTTCCGACATTGGTCCGACACTGCCGAACGCGAACACTTCGGTCTCGATGCCGATGCGGCGAACCAGGGCGGCAACCTGCTCGATCGACAGCACGCGCGGCAGGACGACACGGCGGATGTCGAAGCGGTCCCGATAGAACGCAATCGACAGCTCATTGGACGCCGACGCCTGGACGGACAGATGCCGCCGCAGTTCCGGATGCCGCCTGGTCGCGTAATCCAGCAGGCCGATATCGGCGAGAATGACCGCATCCGCACCAGCCGACGCGGCATGACCGATCGCCCGCTGCCAGGGGCCGGGGTCACCGGCCGGCGGGAAGGTATTGACCGCGACAAGCACTTTGCGCCCCCGCCGATGGGCGTAGGCGATGCCCTCCGCCATCTCGTCCTCTTCGAAATTGAGGCCAGGATAGTTTCGGGCGTTGGTGCAGCCGGTGTAGCCGCAATAGACCGTATCGGCGCCGGCATCGATCGCGGCCTTCAACGCCGCCGGATTGCCCGCCGGACAGACCAGTTCCAGGCTCATTGCGTTCCTTTCGGGGCAGCGGTCATGCGAATTTGCCTCACATCCAGCTTGGCAAGGCGGGTCTTCAAAGCCTGCATATCGGCGCGCAGGACATCGTTTTCAGCGCCAAAGTCCCGCATCCGGGCATCGCCCGCATGCAACCGCGTGTGGACCGAGGCAACACAGCGCCCAACCCGGCCAATCGCCGCGTCGATCCGGCGGGCCACACCGCGCGCCGGACGCTCGAACGGGCCGAACAGCGAGGCAATCTCGTCGCGGAGCCTTATCTCCTCGCGATCGAGTGTGTTGCGAACCGCGACAACCGCGGCCGAGGAGCCGGCGATCTCAATGTCGCGGCTGAAAAACAGTGAGTCGCCGTCGTCGCGGCCTTCCAGCATATCGATCAAGGATTGAAGACTGCCACGAACGGTCGCATCGGGCGGTACCGATTCAGACGCCCGCAGCAAGCGAACATCCAGCCGCCCGCCGCCACATTCGATCGCGAACCGGTGCGGCAGGTCGGTCGGCGCGATGTGGATCGCAACCGGATCGAGGCGTCCAAAAGCGGCAATCAAGCGCGGGTGACGCCGGCGCATGGTCGAAATCAGCAGCCTGACCAACCGAGCAAGCACCGGTTGGGGGGTCATCGACAGCATGGCGGCGAACGGCGCCTGCGGGCGGGCATGGAGCATGACAGCGCGATCCGGATCTGGGTCCGGGCACGAATGTGCCAAATACCCTGCCCCAACATTGATCTGGATCAAGCGGGTCCGGGCCTACGACCTACCCGGAACCTGAGGTGGCCCCCGAAAACTGGACAGGCAGCTAAGAGTTCGCCGCCGGCGCCGCCAACCGGTGTGCATGAAACGGGGGCGGCGGCATGATAGGATGTTGCCGCGTCGTTGGCGAGGAGGTCGGTAGTCTCATGGTCCGTTCAAGCTCGTCTGACAGGCTGCTGAAAAACGCCTTGCGCCGACGAGGGCGTATCGGATTCGATAGCACATCGGATCGACACTTCCGGGGCAGGCAGAATGCGCGGTTTTGACCAGCGACGCGACGGACTTTTCAGCTACGTGCGGCCGGAGAGCCGTATCCCCAAGACCCACCCGCCGCGGGTGATCCACACGCTGGCGGATGAGGCGCTGGCCGCGCTGAACGATCGGTTCGCCGCGCTCTATTCGGAGAACGGCCGTCCCTCGATCCCGCCCGAGCAACTGTTACGCGCCCTGCTGCTGCAAGCCTTCTACACGGTTCGTGTCGGAACGGCAGTCGATGGAGCACCTGAACGACAACCTGCTGTTCCGCTGGTTCGTCGGGCTTTCGGTGGACGCCCCGGTCCGGGCGCCGACGGTTTTCACCAAGAACCGCGACCGGCTGCTAGAGGGCGACCTCGCAGCGGCGTTCATGTCGGCCGTGCTGGAGCTGCCGCAAGTCAAGGGACTGTTGTCGGACGAGTACTTCTCGGTGGATGGTAATCTTATACAGGCATGGGCGAGGCTGGCCAAAGGTTCCGCCAGGTGCAACTTGGTGGAATGGCCCGACGAGGCGAGCATGAAGAGCTTCCGCCGCAAAGACGGGCAGGACGAGCCGCCCGCGCCCGGGCGCAACGGCGAGCGCACCTTCAAGGGTGAGAAGCGGTCGAACGAGACCCATGCCTCAATCACCGCCCCGGACGCGCAGCTGGCGAAGAAGTCCGGCGGGCAAGAGGCGACGCTGGGCTTGACCGGGCACCTTCCGATGAAGAACCCCAACGGCCCGATCGTCTATGCGCGCCTGACGCATGCGACCGGCACGGCGGAGCCAGAGGCGGTGCTGGACATGCTGGGCGCGCTGCCCGGTTCGGGCAAGAAGACGGTGGGCGCCCACAAGAACTACGACACCGCGGCGTTCGTCGCCGCGTCGTGGGAGCTTGGCGTGACGCCGCACGTCGCACAGAACATCACGCCGCACCGCGGATCGAACATCGACGGACGAACGGCTGGGTCAAGGAAAGCGGCGGCTTACACCTTGGTCCGTATGCCGCGACTGGTCGCGACAGGATGAAGTCTGTCCGCGGTGTACCCGAAGGCCCTGAACGGACTTTCGGACACCACCAAAATACGTGATTCTGGCCCTGGAGACCGAAATTCGACCCCCAGCCACAGGATTTTCAGCTTTAAAGGGGCTTTTTCAGCAGCCTGTTAAGTCACCCCGGTTCCTGTCCAGCCGATCGGGTCCACCTCAGCCTTCGAAGCCGTCTTCCCCATATAACAGATGCCAACTACGAACCGTGTCGTCACTCAGCAACAGCGCGGCAGCCACATCTGCTCGGATCATAACAACGGTCGAATCTGGTTCGCGCTGATTGGCAAGATGGCACACGCGGATCCTCAAATAATCGGGGAATATATCAGCGCCGCAGCAAAATCACCCGCCTCCGAGGTTGAGTACACTCCAACTCTGTACCGGCGACACTGGGCTCAGCTTGCCGCTATGCTCCTCAACCCGATAGTGCACCTTGGCGCTACGGCAGACAAAAACGACCTTCTCTTCGATCACGTCTTCTTCGTCCCAATTGAACTCAGTGATCAGCAAATCGGTGAAATCGATCCGGAGATAGGTCGAAAGCTGGCTTTCGCCGCTGCCGCGACGCTTAATCAAAACGGCGGAGTCGATCGTGGAGGAATTTATGCAGTTTTGGAACAAACGGAGGGACGAAACATCCAGATATTTATTCAACGTCACCGCTTCCAAATTGGACGAATAGGCTTTCATCGCGCCGCCCAAACTGCGATTCATGAACCGTGCGAAGTCGGAGGAACCCTTTGTGGCCGCCAAGTTCAAACCATCCTGGTTTTGCTTGACTGCTTCGGTGAGCAGCCGCATTTTTTCTTCCTGCTGACGGCGCTGCGCCTCCGGGTCGCTGGAACTGTCTCCCAGCAGGCCCATCTCCATCTTGAAGTCCTTTACGGCGAAGAAATTGCTCTGCCATTTGTTGGCAGCAGATGCCGCGACAAAGCCCCGGGCCAACTCATCGTTCGCGCCGATGGCGGCCGAACACTCCCCCGGGATGGCGGAACCGCTCATCTTCATCATCATCAGAACATCGCGCACATCGTTGGCCATGTCAGCCGCCTCCTGCTGTGGTCAGCCCGTCACGGATTTTTTTTCAAAGCGGTCGCAAAATTCCAGCTCACCGATCCGGGGGCTTTCAATTTACCATCATGTCCCTGCTGGCAGTATTGCACGGTAAGACCACGGAAAATAAATCTTATCGTTTCCTTGATGACTTCGGCATCGTCCCAGCCAACATGGGTAACCAGGACATCGGTGAAGTCGAACCGCAAAAAAGACTGCAAGCCGTATCGATCTGTCCCGTCCAATCTACCCACGGTTTTTCGTTTGACCATTGCCGCGGATTTAAACGTAGCCGAACGTGCGCAACTTTGAAACAGCACTGGTGAGGCTTTATCGAACCGGCGCGTCATCGAAAATTCGTCCATTCGCAACGGAAATGGAACTATCTTCTTAATCTCCTCCGGTGATCCGCTTTTCCATTTGCCCCATTTCACCGATGGTCCGGAAGATGCCCTGATGCGCCGCTCATCAACATCGCGGTTGCCGCTTGTATTGGTAACATCAGCGGCAGCATCCTGGTCATCGATGTTCATCCCGAACCCAAAATCATCGATGACGAAGCAGTTTCCAAGTACAAACCCCGTCAGCAACGGGTCTTTGGTGCTGTCAACCGCGACTTGCGATTCCGCCTCGAGTTTGCGACCCGCCGAATCGACAAGTTGCATTAGAATTTCATTGGCCCGTTCATCCGCCATGGATTGCCTCTCGCCCTTTTATGGTCTGCGCGGGTGCTGCTTGCCCTCTCACGCAGCAGGTACGCGTGAAACCAGCCGCAAGGCAATGGTCAAACCTTCCAACTGGTAGTGCGGCTGCAGAAAGAATTTCGCGTCGTATTGTCCCGGCCTGTCCGGCTTTTCCTCCAACGTAACG
>JAKBCJ010000304.1 GCA_021807975.1 Pseudomonadota bacterium
TGGTCAACGCCGACGACATCCAGATCAAGATGGCACAGGGCGCGAAACCCGGTGAGGGCGGACAGTTGCCCGGCCACAAGGTGGACAAGAACATCGCCAAGGTCCGGCACTCCACGCCGGGCGTCGGCCTGATCTCTCCGCCGCCGCATCACGATATCTATTCGATCGAGGATCTGGCGCAGCTTATCCACGACCTGAAAAACGCCAATTCCAAGGCGCGCATATCGGTCAAGCTGGTGTCCGAAGTCGGTGTCGGCACCGTCGCGGCCGGGGTGTCGAAGGCCCGCGCGGACCATATCACCATCGCTGGTTATGAGGGCGGGACGGGTGCCAGCCCGTTGACCTCGTTGACCCATGCCGGTTCCCCCTGGGAAATCGGTCTGGCCGAAACCCAGCAAACCCTGGTGCTGAACGGTCTCCGCAGCCGCGTCGCCGTGCAGGTTGATGGCGGTCTGCGCACCGGACGCGACGTGGTGATCGGTGCGCTGCTGGGGGCCGATGAGTTCGGCTTCGCCACCGCCCCGCTGATCGCCGCCGGCTGCATCATGATGCGCAAATGCCATCTGAACACCTGCCCGGTCGGCGTGGCGACGCAGGACCCCATCCTGCGCAAGCGCTTCACCGGCACGCCCGAACATGTCATCAACTTCTTCTTCTTCATTGCCGAGGAAGTGCGCGAACTGATGGCGAAACTGGGCTTCCGCACCATCAATGAAATGGTCGGTCAGGTCGGCAAGCTGGACATGCGCAAGGCGGTCGAGCACTGGAAGGCGCACGGCGTCGATCTGAGCAAGATCCTCTACCAGCCGGAACTGAAGCCCGGCATCGGTATCCACCACTCCGAATCCCAGAACCATCATCTGGAAAAGGCGCTGGATCAGGTGCTGATTCAGGAAGCCAAAGCGGCGCTGGACTCACAAAAGCCGGTGCGGCTCGAACATGCCATCCACAACGTCAACCGCACCGTCGGCGCCATGCTCTCCGGCGAAGTCGCTCGGAAATACGGCCATGCCGGCCTGCCGGAGGACACCATTTCCATCAGCCTGACCGGCACCGCCGGCCAGAGCTTCGGTGCGTTCCTGGCGCGCGGCGTATCGCTGTATCTGACCGGCGATGGCAACGACTATGTCGGCAAGGGCCTGTCCGGTGGCCGCGTCGTGGTCAAGCAACCCGCCCGGGTCAAACGCGACCCCGCTCGGAATATCATCGTAGGCAACACCGTCCTGTATGGTGCCATCGCCGGTGAAGCCTACTTCCAGGGCGTGGCCGGTGAGCGGTTTGCCGTGCGCAACTCCGGTGCCGTCGCGGTCGTCGAAGGCTGTGGCGACCATGGCTGCGAATACATGACCGGTGGCACCGTCGTCGTGCTGGGCGATACCGGCCGCAACTTCGCCGCCGGCATGTCGGGCGGCATCGCTTATGTCTATGACGAGAACGCCCAGTTCGCAAAACTCTGCAACATGGCCGGCGTCGATCTGGAAAAGATCGGTGTCGCGGAACTCGGTCGGGCTGATGAGCCCGGGCGTCCGCGGCAGCGCGCAACCAGCGTCGAGGATAGTGGCATGGGCGATCCGCTTCGCTTCGATGCCGAACGCCTGCGTATTCTGGTGGAGCGGCATTTGCTGTTCACCGGCAGCGCCAAGGCCAGGGCACTGCTGGAAAACTGGGACGCGGCGTTGCCGAAGTTCGTGAAGGTCATGCCGCGCGACTACAAACGCGCGCTGCTGGACCTGAAGGCTGAAGCGGAAGCCGCCGCGGCCACCGTTGCTGCCGAGTAGTTTGTTTCTGCTGCCGCTTTCGTCCCGTCCGTCATGGCCGGGCGCGTCCCGGCCATCCGCGCTTCAACCGATCCTGCGCGGATGGCCGGAACAAGCCCGGCCATGACGGAATGGGGCAGATGGCCAGGACTAACACCGCACCAGACCACCAGGGCCCCCGGCCTGTCAGTACCGCTTTCTGGAGACGATCATGGGTAAGGTTACCGGTTTCCTCGAAATCGACCGTCACGACCGCACATACGAAAAGACCGAACTGCGCCTGAAATCCTTCAAGGAATTCATCAAGCCGTTGTCGGCCGAGGAACTCAATGGCCAGGCCGCACGCTGCATGGATTGCGGGATTCCGTTCTGTCACAACGGCTGCCCGGTCAACAACCAGATCCCCGACTGGAACAACCTGGTGTACCGGGAGCAGTGGGAACAGGCGTCGATCAACCTGCACTCCACCAACAACTTTCCCGAATTCACCGGCCGAATCTGCCCCGCCCCGTGCGAGGCCGCCTGCACGCTGAACATCGACGACAACCCGGTGACGATCAAAACCATCGAGTGCGCCATCGTCGATCGGGCATGGGAAGAAGGCTGGATCAAGCCGCAACCGCCCAGCGTCAAGACTGGCAAGACCGTCGCCGTCGTTGGCTCCGGCCCCGCCGGCATGGCCTGCGCACAACAGCTCGCGCGGGCTGGTCACGCGGTGACGCTGATCGAAAAGCAGGACCGCATCGGCGGGCTGCTGCGCTATGGCATCCCCGACTTCAAGATGGAAAAGCATCTAGTTGACCGCCGGGTGGACCAGATGGCGTCCGAGGGCGTGACCTTCCGCACCGGGGTCGAGGTCGGCAAGGATGTCTCGATCGACAAATTACTGGCCGACTACCACGCCGTCGTCCTGACCGGCGGCGCCGAATGGCCCCGCAATCTGGACGTCACCGGCCGCGACCTGGACGGCATCCATTACGCGATGGATTTCCTGACCCAGCAGAACAAGCGCAACGCCGGAGACACCGAGGACACCGCGGCCCCCGAAGGCGCTATCAGCGCCAAGGGCAAGCATGTTGTCGTGATCGGCGGCGGCGACACCGGGTCCGACTGCATCGGCACCTCCGCCCGCCAGGGTGCGGCCTCGATCGTGCAGATCGAGATCATGCCGAAGCCGCCGGTGAAGGAAGACAAGGCGATGGTCTGGCCGGATTGGCCCACCAAGCTGCGCTCCTCCCACGCCCATGACGAGGGCGTGGAGCGTGAATGGTCGGTGCTGACCAAACACGCTGTCGGCAAGGACGGCAAAGTCACCGCGCTGGACTGCGTGCGCGTGGAATGGGAACGCACCCCGGACGGCCGCATGACCATGAAGGAAATCCCCGGCAGCGCGTTCCAGATGAAGGCGGACCTGGTTCTGCTGGCGATGGGCTTCCTGGGCCCGCGCCGCGGCGCCCTGCTGGATCAGGCCGGCGTGGAGCTGGATCAGCGCGGCAATGTGCTGGCTAACACGGTGGAATACCGTACCTCCCGCGACGGCCTGTTCGCCGCTGGCGACATGCGGCGCGGCCAGTCCCTGGTGGTGTGGGCAATCCGCGAGGGCCGTCAGTGCGCCCGTTCGGTGGATCAGTTCCTGATGGGGTCCAGCACCCTGCCGCGATAAGGCATTTCCCCGGTTGGCGGCCGGGCGCGTCCCGGTCGCCTCCCGCGTCATGGCCGGGCGTGGCGCGGCCACCCACGACTTGCGGGGCGAAAGCACCACCAACGCGCGTAGAGGCCGACCCTCGGTCGTCATGGCCGGGCGCGTCCCGGCCATCTACGCACAAACCACGCCACCCCGAACGGCCCTGACCAATTTCGACCGTGGTAAAAGCCCCGGGCGCCCTCAACCCGGCCGACCTCATATCCGCCGCCGCCCAATCTTCGCACTTTACCTGGGCGTCCCGGCGACCTATTCAGTGCCCATCGTTGGGGCGTCGCCAAGCGGTAAGGCAACGGATTTTGATTCCGTCATTCGGAGGTTCGATCCCTCCCGCCCCAGCCATTCACTGCCGGAAATAGTCTTAACCTCCCCAAACCATTGGGGCGATGACCTTCAGCGTAATGCCGTACGGGTCAGTGGCACGGCGTTGAACCCCGTCGCCGGCTTCATCCGATCCTGTTCCTCTCGTGCGATCCCCGGGGATCGCCGCCACGTCTCATGGCTCAACCGCCCGCGGTGGAAGCCGAATGGCCGTCTGTGCCCGCCCCGGGTTTGGTGATCAGGCTCCTGACGCGGCTGGCCAATTCCGCCAGCGCAAACGGCTTCGTCAAAATCTGCACGCCCGGCCCCAAATGGTGGTGGCTCAGCACGGCTTTATCGGCATATCCGGTGATGTACAGCACCTTCAGTCCCGTTCGGTGCGCGCGCGCGGCATTTGCGACCTGACGCCCGTCGAAGCCGGGCAATCCAACATCGGTAATCAGGAGGTCAATCCGAGCATCCGACTGCAAAATCTTCAATCCGGCCGGTCCATCGGCGGCTTCGATCGTCGTGTAACCCAAATTCATCAGCACGTCAGAGATCAGCGTCAGGATGGCGGGTTCGTCCTCCACCACCAGCACGGCCTCGCGCCGCTCTACTGGCGTTTCCTGCACCGCGGTGCCGGCGGGTTCAGCGGGCTCGACGGCTTCCTTGCTGTCCTCCGGGTCAACGTAACGTGGCAGGTAGAGCGAGACGGTCGTGCCCTTGCCAACCTCCGAGTGGATACTGGCTTGCCCACGGGACTGACGGGCGAATCCGTATACCATGCTCAGCCCAAGCCCGGTGCCCGAACCAATTGGCTTCGTTGTGTAAAATGGATCGAACGCGCGGTCGATGACCTCTTGCGTCATACCGGCGCCGTCGTCGCTAACGCTCAATGTCACATACGGTCCCGGCGGCAGGTCGCGCGCGCGGGCGGCGGCCCCGTCAACCCACTTGTTGGCGGTTTCAATCGTCAAATGCCCGCCATTTGGCATAGCGTCGCGCGCATTGATGCACAGATTGAGCAGCGCGTTCTCCAACTGGTTTTGATCGACCATCGTCATCCACAGCCCGCTTGCACTGCCCACTTCGACGGTGATGGATGGCCCGGCCGTGCGGCGGATCAGGTCTTCCATGCCAACCGTCAGGCAACTGATGTCGGTTGACTTGGGTTCGAGGGTTTGTTGACGAGAGAACGCTAACAGCCGATGTGTCAGCGCCGCCGCCCGCTTCGACGATTCCTGAGCGGCGGTGATGTAGCGGCCCAAATCATCGAATCGGCCTTCTGCCAAGCGCCTTTCAATCAGTTCCAGACTTCCGGAAATGCCGGTCAGCAGGTTGTTGAAGTCGTGCGCCAGTCCGCCGGTCAACTGGCCGACCGCCTCCATTTTCTGTGACTGAAACAGGGCTTCGCGGGCCTGTTCCAGCGCCTGTTGCGTTTGCTTCTTTTCAGTAATGTCACGGGTGATCTTGCCGAAACCGATGAGCGTGCCAAGATTGTCGCGGATCGCCGTGATGATCGTGCTCGCCCAAAACGGGCTGCCGTCCTTCCTGACGCGCCAGCCTTCCGCTTCAAACCGTCCGTCGCGCGCGGCGATTTCAAGCGCCTGGCCGGGCTTGTTCTGACTGCGGTCTTCGTCTGTGTAGAACACGGCAAAAGACTGTCCAACGATCTCTTCCTGCCGGTAGCCCTTGATTTTTTGCGCACCAAAATTCCAGTTGCTGACCCGGCCCTCCGGATCCAGCATGAAAATCGCGTAGTCCGAGACGCCTTGCACCAACAGCCTGAACTGCTCCTCGCTTCGCCTGATCGCGCTCTCTGCCAGTATGCGTTCTGTCAGGTCCCGTGTAATCTGGGCAAACCCCAGCAGATCGCCCGAGGGCGCGCGAATAGGGTCGATGACCACATGGGTCCGGAAGCGGCTGCCGTCCTTGCGGATTCGCCAGCTTTCACCCTCAAACTTTCCCTCCGCCGCGGCGGTTTGCAGGGCACGGGCGGGAACGCCGCATTGCCGGTCTTCGCCGGTGTAAAAGACAGCGAAGTTCTGACCGAGGACCTCGGCCTCTTCATAGCCCGTAGATCGCTTTGCCCCGAGGTTCCATGTCGCGATCCGGCCTTCGGTGTCCAGCATGAAAATCGCATAGTCGGTGACCGCGTTGATGAGGAGGCGATACCGTTCGCGATCCAGCGCCACATCCAATTGGCCGGCTGCATTCACTGCGTACCCCACGTACTTTCCTTTTCATATCAAT
>JAKBCJ010000305.1 GCA_021807975.1 Pseudomonadota bacterium
GCTTCCAGCCAGAGGACGCGCCTGCCGCCGAACCCGAGGAAGCCGCCCCGACTCCGCCGCCCGAACCGGAGGCGCCGGAAGCCAAGGACAACGAACCCGGCCAGGTCGTCAGCCTGGACGCGTTCCGCCGCAAAACACCCCAAAACTGATCAAGGACAGGTTTCGTGGATTCTCCCGCCCAGCGGCCCGCCAATTTCCTGTATTCGCCGATGTTTCCGCTGGCCGAGGGCACGACGCCCTGGCGCAAGCTGCCGATTGACGGCATTCGTACCATAACGGTCGAGGGCAAGACCGTTCTGCGGATCGCGCCGGAAGCCCTGAGCGAACTGGCGGTTCGCGCCTTCCACGACGTCTCGCATCTGCTGCGGCCGGCGCATCTGGCCTCTTTGCGCGCGATCCTGGACGACCCGGATGCTTCGTCGAACGACCGGTTCGTGGCGATGGACCTGCTGAAGAACGCCAATATCGCGGCCGGCGGCGTGCTGCCGATGTGCCAGGATACCGGCACCGCGATCGTGTTCGGCAAGAAGGGCCAGCGCGTCTGGGTGGATGGCGATGAGGAAGAAGCGCTATCCTGGGGCGTTCACCGCACCTACACCGAGACCAACCTGCGCTATTCGCAGATGGCGCCGCTGTCGATGTATGAAGAAGTGAACACCGGCAACAACCTGCCGGTGCAGTTCGACATCATGGCCGCGCCCGGAGAACATCACGCCGACGAAATGCACCTGATGTTCGTCGCCAAGGGCGGCGGTTCGGCCAACAAGACGTTCCTGTTCCAGGAAACCCGCGCGATCCTGTCACCCGCGACGCTGGCGAAGTTCCTGGAAACGAAGATGAAGACGCTGGGGACGTCGGCCTGCCCGCCGTATCATCTGGCGATCGTCATCGGCGGCACTTCGGCGGAAATGACGCTGAAGACCGTGAAGCTGGCGTCCACGAAATGGCTGGACACCCTGCCCACCAAGGGCAGCAAAGCCGGCCACGCGTTCCGCGATGTCGAGCTGGAACAGCGGGTGCTGGAGATTTCGCGCAACATCGGCATTGGCGCGCAGTTCGGCGGCAAATACTTCTGCCATGACGTTCGCGTGGTGCGGTTGCCGCGGCATGGCGCGTCGCTGCCTGTCGGTATGGGCGTTTCGTGCAGCGCGGACCGGCAGATTTTCGCCAAGATCACGCCCGAGGGCGTGTTCCTGGAGCAGCTTGAAACCGATCCGGCGAGATACCTGCCGGAAACCACGGACGATCATCTGGGCGATGACTCGGTGGCGATCGACCTGAACCGGCCGATGGCGGATATCCGAGCCGAACTGAGCCGGTATCCGGTGAAGACACGGCTTTCGCTGACCGGCACGATGGTGGTGGCGCGCGATATTGCCCATGCCAAGCTGAAAGAGCGGCTGGATAACGGCCAGCCTCTGCCCGATTACCTGAAGAACCATCCGGTTTATTACGCTGGCCCGGCGAAGACCCCCGCCGGCATGGCGACCGGCAGCTTCGGCCCGACCACCGCCGGACGTATGGACAGCTATGTTGCCGAATTCCAGGCAGCCGGCGGATCGCTGGTGATGCTGGCGAAGGGCAACCGCTCGAAAGCCGTGAAGGACGCTTGCAAAGCCCATGGCGGCTTCTACCTTGGCAGCGTCGGTGGACCGGCCGCCCGGTTGGCACAGGACTGCATCCGCAAGGTGGAGGTGCTGGAGTTCCCTGAACTCGGCATGGAAGCGGTGTGGCGGATCGAGGTTGAGAACTTCCCGGCCTTTATCGTGATGGACGATAAGGGAAACGATTTTTACGACGGGCTGGGATAATGCGCTTTACCATCGACCGGATCGACCACCTCGTCATCAACTGCAAGAACGTGGAGATCAGCGCCGCTTGGTATCAGCGTGTGCTGGGGATGGAGCGGGAGGATTTCGGCCCGACCGGGCGCACCGCGCTGAAGTTCGGCGGCCAGAAGATCAACCTGCGACCGATCGACGCCGATGTCGGGACATGGCCGACCGGGGTGTGCGCCGATCCGGGTGCGGTGGATGTGTGTTTCATTACCGCCGTGCCGCCGGACGAGGTGATCGGGCATCTGCACGATAACGGCGTGCAGATCCTGCAGGGGCCGGTCGAGAAGGCCGGCGCGCTGGGTGCCATCATGTCGGTTTACTGCCGCGATCCGGATGGCAACCTGGTCGAGATTTCGTCCTACCAGTCCAGGTAATTTTGAACACCGATACCCTGACGCTGGCGGATTTCGACTACGAACTGCCACCCGAACGCATCGCCCATGCGCCAGCCAGACCGCGTGATTCGGCACGGCTGCTGCATATCCACGATGACGGTCTGACCGACCTGACCATCCGCGACCTGCCGTCGCTGCTGCGAGCGGGCGATATCCTGGTGGCAAACGACACGCGGGTGTTTCCGGCACAGCTTCAGGCGACGCGCGGCGAGGCCAGGATTGGCATCACGCTGGATCGCCCGCGCGCCGACGGTGCATGGAAAGCCTTGGCTCGGAATACCAGGCGGGTCCGCCCCGGGGACACGCTCACCATTGAGGGCGGCGGCGGTCTGACCGCCCGGGTTGTTGACAAAGCCGCGGATGGCAGCGTCGGTTTGGCCTTCAACCTGGAAGGCGACGCGCTAATGGCGGCGTTTGAACAGGCCGGGGTGCTGGCGTTGCCGCCGTATATCCATCGGCCGGACGGCCCGACGCGGGATGATACTTCCGACTATCAAACCGTATTCGCGCAACGCCAGGGCGCGGTGGCCGCCCCGACGGCCGGGCTGCACTTCACCCCTGCCCTGCTGGATGCGCTGGATGCGATGGGCGTGCAGCGTGTCACCGTGACGCTGCATGTGGGCATCGGCACCTTCCTGCCGGTGCGGGTGGAGCGTGTGACCGACCACCGCATGCACGCCGAACGCGGCGAGATTTCCGCCACGATCGCCGGGGCGATCAACGCCGCGCGCCGCGCTGGCGGGCGGGTGATCGCGGTGGGCACGACCAGTTTGCGACTGCTGGAAAGTGCCGCGTTGCCGGACGGCACCGTTGAGCCGTTCGTGGGTGAAACGGCGCTGTTCATTCTGCCGGGCTACCGGTTCAAGGTTGTTGACCGGCTGGTGACGAACTTTCACCTGCCACGCTCTACCCTATTGATGCTGGTCTCGGCGTTCCGGGGACGGGACCGGATGCTGGCGGCATACGCGCATGCGGTACAGGCGGGGTACCGGTTCCATTCTTATGGCGATGCCTGCCTTCTGGAACGCCAGCCGTAAACCCGGCTCAGGCGGGGCGAGGCCCGAGGCCTCACCCCGTCCGGTTCGGACTAAGCCGCCTCCGCCAACTGACCGTTGATCGTCAGGCCGGCGGGGCCGCCAGAGACATTGACCGTCTCGCCTTCCTTGATTCTGCCATCCAGGATCAGGCCGGCCAATGTGTTCTGCAGCGACCTTTGGATCACCCGCTTCAGCGGCCGGGCGCCATAAGTGCTGTCGTACCCCTCCGCTGCCAGCCAATCCAACGCGCTGCGATCCAGGTCCAGGCCGATTTTGCGGTCGGCCAGCAGCTTGCGAAGACCGGCCAACTGAATTTCGACGATCGAGGCCATGTCGCTGCGCTGCAAGCGGCGGAACAGCACGATCTCATCCAGCCGGTTCAGGAATTCCGGGCGGAAATGCTGGCGGACGACCTTCATCACCTCGCCCTGAACCATCGCCGTCGGTTCGCCTTCCTTCTGGTGGGACAGAACCTCGCTGCCGAGGTTGGAGGTCAGCACGATGATGGTATTCTTGAAATCGACCGTGCGTCCCTGCCCGTCCGTCAGCCTGCCGTCGTCGAGGACTTGCAGCAGGACGTTGAAGACATCCTCGTGCGCCTTCTCGACCTCATCGAACAGGATCACCTGATAGGGCCGGCGGCGCACCGCCTCGGTCAGCACACCGCCCTCGTCATAGCCGATGTAGCCAGGGGGGGCACCGATCAGGCGGGAGACAGCGTGCTTCTCCATGAACTCGCTCATGTCGATGCGCACCATCGCCCGTTCATCGTCGAACAGGAATGACGCCAGCGCCTTGGTCAGTTCGGTCTTGCCGACACCGGTCGGGCCGAGGAACAGGAAACTGCCGATCGGCCGGTTCGGATCCTGCAAGCCAGCGCGCGCCCGGCGAACCGCGTTGGCCACGGCCTTCAGTGCTTCTTCCTGACCGACGACACGCCCGCGCAGCTTGTCTTCCATCCGCAGCAGCTTGGAGCGTTCGCCCTCCAGCATCTTTTCCATCGGCACGCCGGTCCAGCGAGACACCACCGCGGCGATGCTTTCCTCGGTGACGGCTTCGTTCACCAGCTTACCGTCGGACTCCTTGACGAGTTGCCGTTCGATGTCGGGGATGATGCTGTAGGTCAGCTCACCGGCCCTGGTGTAGTCGCCGCGCCGCTGCGCGACCTCGACCTCGGATCTTGCCTGATCCAGACGCTCTTTCAGCTTCTGCGTTTCATGCACCTGGTCCTTCTCGTTCTTCCAGGCGGCGGTCATGGCATTCGACCGGTCTTCCAGGTCGGCCAGTTCCTTTTCCAGCTTGGCCAGCCGGTCCTTGGACGCCGGGTCGGTTTCCTTCTTCAGCGCCTCGCGCTCGATCTTAAGCTGGATGACCCGGCGATCGAGTTCGTCCAGCGCCTCCGGCTTGCTGTCCACCTGCATGCGCAGGCGGCTGGATGCTTCGTCGATCAGGTCGATCGCCTTGTCGGGCAGGAACCGGTCGGTGATGTAACGCTTCGACAGCGTGGCCGCGGCGACCAGGGCGGCATCGGCGATCCGCACGCCATGATGCAGTTCGTATTTCTCTTTAATGCCACGCAGGATGCTGATGGTGTCCTCGACCGACGGTTCGCCGACGAAAACCGGCTGGAAGCGACGCGCCAGCGCGGCGTCTTTCTCCACATGCTTGCGGTATTCATTCAGCGTGGTCGCGCCAACGCAGTGCAGGGTGCCGCGCGCCAGTTCCGGCTTGATCAGGTTGGAGGCGTCCATCGCGCCATCCGCCTTGCCGGCGCCGATCAGCGTATGCATTTCGTCGATGAACAGGATGACCTGACCCTGGGCGTCCTCGATTTCCTTCAGCACGGCCTTCAGCCGTTCCTCGAACTCACCACGGTATTTCGATCCGGCGACCATGGCGCCCAGGTCCAGCGACAGAAGCTGCTTGCCCTTCAAAGCCTCCGGCACGTCGCCGTTGACGATACGCAAGGCCAGTCCTTCGACGATCGCGGTCTTACCGACGCCGGGTTCGCCGATCAGCACCGGGTTGTTCTTGGTTCGCCGGGCAAGTACCTGGATAGTGCGGCGGATTTCCTCGTCGCGGCCGATGACCGGGTCGAGTTTGCCTTCACGGGCGATGGCGGTGACATCGCGGGCGTATTTCTTCAGCGCGTCGAAGTTGGATTCGGCGTTCGGGCTGGTGACCTTGCGGCCCTTGCGCACGTCGTTGACCGCCTTCTCCAGCGCCTGCGGCGTGACGCCGCCGGTTTTCAGCGCCTTGCCCGCGGGTGTGTTGGATTCGGCCAGCGCGACAAGCAGCCGGTCCTGCGCCACGTATTCGTCGCCCGCCCGGGAGGAGGTCTGTTGGGCGGAGTCCAGCACCCGCACCAATTCCGGCGTCAGTTGCGGTTGACCCGCACCGCCGCCGCTGACTTTGGGGTTACGTGCCACTTCGGCGTCATTCGCGGCGGCGGTGGCCTTGGGGTCGCCCCCGGCGGCACGGATCAGGCCGGCGGCGGCGCCTTCCTCATCGTCCAGCAGCGCCTTGAGCAGGTGCTCCGGCGTAATACGCTGGTGGAATTCGCGGATAGCGATTGTGCTGGCGGCTTGGAGAAAACCCTGGCACCGTTCGGTAAATTTTTGAATGTCCATCTTATGTCCCTTTCAGCAGGCGACAGCCTTTCGATGCCCCGGGATTTGGCGGCATGAACAGGCTTTCACCCGGAAGTGGGGCGGGGCACACGACCGCTCA
>JAKBCJ010000011.1 GCA_021807975.1 Pseudomonadota bacterium
GCCGGCTGCTCCGGGACCGGTTCCACCACGCCCAGCGCAACGGTTTGGCTGGTCATCCGGTCCACCAGAATCAGCGCACCGAGCGTCCGGTCGCTGGCGTAGCCGGTGGCGACCAGGGACCTGTCGAACGTCAGCTCCACCAGCGCGATCTCGTTCATCCCCAGGCCGGACGCAGGATGGGGCTGAAAGCTATGGATGTCGATCGCGTGGTGAATGTGGGCGACACGCGCATTGGCGGTGGCGGTGCCAATCCTGGCCAGAAACGTCTGCCCGACGGTCAGCGTGTCCACCACCATCCACAGCAAGCGGGCAGTGACCGCCGGAACCGCGGCCAGGGTGTCGTCAGCCGCGACGATCACATCGCCGCGGGAGACATCGACCTCGTTGGCCAGCGTCAGCGTGACCGCCTGACCGGCCGAGGCCGCGTCCAGCACTCCGTCCGCGGTGACGATGCTGGCGATTCGGGTCAGTTGCCCGCTGGGCAGAATCCGAACCGGCTGGTGGGCGCGCACCACGCCGCTGGCGACGGTGCCGGCATAGCCGCGGAAGTCCAGGTTCGGGCGGTTGACCAGTTGCACCGGGAAATGGAAGCCCCGGCCGGGTTCCGGCCGCGCGTCCACCGACACGGTTTCCAGATAGTCCAGCAGCAGCTTCCCGTTGTACCAAGGCATGTTCGCGGATACACGGGCGACATTGTCGCCGTCGCGGGCGCACAGCGGAATCGGCACGATGGAGGTGAAACCCAGAGACGCGGCCGTGTTGCGGTAGTCTTCGACGATGCGCTGGTACACCTCGGCGGAGTAGCCAACCAGGTCCATCTTGTTGACCGCCAGCACCACGTTCCGCACGCCCAGCATCGACACGATATAAGAATGACGGCGGGTTTGCGGCAGCACGCCCTTGCGGGCGTCGATCAGGATGATCGCGAGTTCCGCCGTCGAAGCCCCGGTCGCCATGTTGCGGGTGTATTGTTCATGCCCGGGCGTGTCAGCCACGATGAACGACCGCCGCCGGGTCGAGAAATAGCGATAGGCGACGTCGATGGTGATCCCCTGCTCCCGCTCCGCCGACAATCCATCGACCAGCAGCGCGAAATCCCGTGCCTGTCCCTGGGTGCCGAAGCGACGCGAGTCCCGGTCGAGCGCGGACAATTGGTCGTCCAGAACGGCGTTGGAATCGAACAGCAGTCGGCCCAGCAGGGTGGACTTGCCGTCGTCCACCGAACCGCAGGTCAGGAAATGCAGCAGCGAAGCCTGACCGGTCGCTGGCTGAACTGCTTCATCCGGGTAGGCGCGTTGCAGTGCGGCACTCATCAGAAATAGCCTTCCTGTTTCTTCTGTTCCATCGACCCTGCCCCATCGTGATCGATCGCTCGGCCATGCCGTTCCGAGGTGCGCGAGCCACGCATTTCGGCGATGATGGCGGGCAACGTGGTGGCCTCACTCTCGACCGCGCTGGTCAGCGGGTAGCAGCCAAGGGTGCGGAAGCGGACCATCCGGGTTTCGAACTGCTCCCCGGGGCGCAGCGTCAGCCGGTCGTCGTCGCGCATGATCAGCATGCCGTCACGCTCAAGGACGGTGCGCGGGGCAGCGAAATACAGCGGTACGACCGGGATGTTCTCTTGCGCGATGTAGTCCCAGACATCCGCCTCGGTCCAATTCGACAGCGGGAACACCCGGAAGCTTTCGCCTTGGGCCTTGCGGGTGTTGTAGAGGTCCCAAGGTTCCGGACGCTGGTTTTTCGGGTCCCAACGGTGTTCCGCGGACCGGAGCGAGAACACACGCTCCTTTGCCCGGGATTTCTCCTCATCCCGGCGGGCGCCGCCGAAAGCCGCGTCGAACTTGTATTTGTCCAGCGCCTGCTTCAGCCCCCGGGTCTTCATCACATCGGTATGCAGGCGGGAGCCGGAGGTGAACGGATTGACCCCTGCCCGCAGGCCCTCCTGATTGATATGGACGATCAGCTTGCAACCCAGTTCTTGTGGCCAGCGGTCGCGGAACGCGATCATCTCCCTGAATTTCCACGTCGTATCGACGTGCAGCAGCGGGAACGGCAGCGGCGCCGGGTAGAACGCTTTCAGCGCCAGGTGCAGCAGGACGCCGGAGTCCTTGCCGATGGAATACAGCAGCACAGGGTTGTCGCAGGTTGCGGCGACCTCGCGGAAGATGTGGATGCTCTCGGCTTCGAGCCGTTGCAGGCGGGACAGCGGGATCATGCGTGGGCTCCTGCTCGGATCAGGCGGCCATCTGGGGACAAATGCAGGCCACATTCCTTGGTTTGTTCGTCTTCCCACCACCAACGTCCGGCGCGCTCCGGCTCACCGGGCGCCACGGCCCGGGTGCATGGGGCGCAGCCGATCGACAGGAAGCCGCGTTCGTGCAGCGGGTTGACGGGCACCTGCTCGTCGGCCGCCAGCGTCGCGATGCGGTTGCGCGACCAATCGAACAGGGGGTTGGCCTTCAGCAACTGGCGGGCTGGGTCGAAGCCGACGAAATCCATCTCCTGGCGGGTTGCAGACTGATCGGCACGCAGGCCAGTGATCCAACCCGCGGCACCGTGCAGGGCCCGGGCCAGCGGTGCGACCTTGCGGACGGCGCAGCATGCCTGGCGGGCCGGTTTGCCGGTGTAGAAGCCGTTGATGCCGTTGGTATCGACCAACGCCTCGACCGCCGCGGCGTCCGGGTAAAATCCTTCGATCCGAATGCCGTAGTGGCGCTCTGTCGCGGCCCACAGCGCATGTGTTTCGGGAAACAGCCGGCCAGTATCTAGGGTGACGAACCGGACGTCGATGCCAGAGCGGATGATGAGATGGGTGAGGACCTGATCCTCCAGTCCCAGGCTGGTGGTGAAGACCAGCGGTCCCGGAACGGAGTGCCGCAGCAGGATCAGGCGTTCGATGGGATCGAGCGACTGGAAGGCAGTGTTGAGACTGACGGCCAGGGCGTGCCGGGGTTTGGCTTGGTTCGGGTCTGTCGGGTTCGGCATGGCGGCGGCAACTCCGGATCGTCCAGCGCCGTTTGTGGCGGAGGAGGTTCTTCAGCCTTTGCGACCGGCGACGCCGGGTTCGTTTGAGGCAGTGAAGATATAGAAATATTTTTCTCCGAATATGCAATATGCCGACTTAAATAAGAATATTATTTCCTTACTCTGCGGCACTTTCGTATGGAATTCTAAATATTTGCCTGAATTGGAAACGGTGGTCCCCGGTTCGGAGGCCATGACGGCACGGGTGCGAGTCCCGGGGCGTTCGGCGTTGGGTGGCGAACCACGCGGCGGCGGGTTGGCGCTAGCCGCGCGCAATCAGATAGATGCCGGCCATCACCAGACCGATCCCGCCGATACGCAGCGGCCCCAGTGTATCGCCGAACAGCGCGTAGCCGATCAGCGCGGTCAGCACGAAGCCCAGGCCGACAAACGGATAGGCCTGCGATACCTGAATGCGCGACAACACGCCCAGCCACAGCACGGTGCCAATTCCATACAGCGACAGGCCGCCCACGATGGCCGGATTCGAGAACACGGCCAGCCCCGTCCACATCGCCGATCCGCCGGCCATCGCGGTGCGGACGGACTCCGACGACATGCCGAACTTGAACAGCACCTGCGCCACCGCGGACAGCGAGACGCTCAGCAGGATCAGCCCCAGCACCGGCAGAGTCATGGACCGGCACCCAATGTGAGAAACGGCACCGACTTCGCCACGACGATCACCGCCACCACGGCGACGCCGATAGCCCGGGACACCCAGTCCCGGGCGGCATAGACGATGGGGTCGTGATGCATGTAACCGCGCGCGCCGGAGAGCCACATCCGGCATTGCCAGAACAGCATCAGCGGCACGAGCAGCCACAGCAGGGCGGGTGACGCATACCCTTGGATGCTCGCTTCATTTTGCACGTACAGCGCCAGCACGATGCTGGACGCGAAGGCGGCGGCGACCCCGAATTGCTGCATGATCGCCGTATCGGACGCCAGATAGCCGCGCCGGGCGATTTTCGATCCGCCGGCGGCTTCCATGCTGATCAGTTCCTCGACCCGTTTCAGCAGCGCGAGGCTAAGGAACAGGAAGCCGGAAAAGCCCAGCAGCCAAAGGCTGAGCCGGTGTCCGGTCGCCTCTCCGCCGCCGAACAGGCGGATGGTGTACAGCGCGCCCAGCATAAAAACATCGACGAGCGGAAGTTGCTTCAGGATCAGGGAGTAGCCGACCGACATTCCGGCATAGACCAGGATGACGGGGGCCACGCCCCTGGTTTGGGCGGCGAGCAGGCCGGCGGCCAGCAACACGGCGGCGGCCAGCACCGCGGTTGGCGCCGGCAGAGTCCCCGCCGCGAACGGGCGAAACCGCTTACGCGGGTGGATCCGGTCGGCACGGATATCCATCAGATCGTTAATCAGGTAGATCGACGAAGCGGTGCAGCAGAAACTGATAAACATGACCAACCCCCCGATCCAGGCGGAGGGCTGGGTCAGGGCATGCGCTGCCAGGATCGGCACCAACGCCAGAATGTTCTTGACCCATTGATGCGGCCGCATCGCCCGCAGCAGTTCCGGCCCAACTGCCGGCTGGTCGGCGATCGCCAGTTCCACCTTCATCCTGCCGCGAACCCGGGCAACCACTCCGGCGGGTGCGTTCACCAGGATGACGGCGCCTGCCTGCCGCCAGATCGCCAGATCGGATCGCGCATTGCCGGCATAGCAGAACCCGTTCGCGCCGAAGCGGTCCACCAGGGCGCGGGCTTTCGCCTCGCCTTTCAGGTTTCGCGTTCCGTCGGAGGCGATTACTTCATTGAACAATCCGAGATAGGCGGCGATGGCTTCGGCCACGCGCCGGTCTGCCGCGGTTGCCAGCACCAAATACCGGCCAGCGGCCTTCTGCTGACGCAGATAGGCCAGCAGCGTTTCGTTATACGGCAGCAAGGCCGGGTCCAGCGGGGCGGCGGCCGCCACGGCCTGCTTGAACGCCGCGCGTCCCTTCAGCAGCCGAAGCAAGACGGGGCCGACCGACCGGCTGGCGGCAAGAGCGCAAAAACCTTCTATCAGCGTATCGGTCCGCAGCAGCGTGCCGTCCAGATCGATGCACAGCGGTAATGTGCCGGACAATGGGCTATCGCGGCGAAACATCGGCACAGGGCACGGAATACCCCGGGGCGACATGGTCGAAATCCACCGCAAACGCGCGCGCGGGCGGCAGGTTGTCCGCCCCCGCCGAGGCAGCCAGAAGCAGAACCATGCCCATATAAACCTTGCCCAGCCGGGTTGCGTTAGAGCCGAATGTCGCCAGCCCCGACCCCGGGGCGAACACCAGGAAGCAAGTCTGTGCGGCTTAGATATAAACACTGCCGCGAAACCGAAAATCAAGGCGAAAGAGCAGGTTGAACACCTGCGCCGCACCCGGCCCGGCAGCGAAAACCGGAGGCTGGCATCGCCCCGGGCGTTTCGATCGCCTCGCGCGGATTGGCCATGGTTGCCGTCCGCATCGACTCACGCCTGTCCGGCAAGCCCGGGGGCTTAATTGACAGCGCGGCGATGCAGCCTGACGGCGCGCATTTGCTCGCAAAGACGCGACTGATTTGATAAATTCCGGATCGAAACCCTTTTGTAACGCGCTCGTGTTACCGTGATCCGGGTTAAGCGACAGGTGAGGAGCATGACATCAAGCAACTACGATCCAGAGTCGCTGGCTCGGCGGGCAGCCCAGTGGCGTATTGAGGCGGAAGCCGCCACGTTGAAGGCGATGCGTCTGTTTTGCCTGAACGAGGCGGAGAAATGCGAAATGCGCGCGGAACGCTCGCTTCATACGCCGGTTATTTCCGACCCTGACTATGTTCAAGGCGCCGGGCGGTAACCGTCGGTCAAGGTCCGCAGGAACGCGACAAGATCGTCCACATCAACGTCCGAGAGGACGCGGCGAGGTCCGAACGGCACTTCCCTTTCGATGTTCCCGGCGAACGCTGGCGGCAAATCGTCGAATACCCTCCCGCGATACCACTTTTCGGGATTGCTGTCCCGCTGGGCATAGAAGGCCACGGCGTCGCGTAACGTATGGAACACACCGTTATGGTAGAAACTCTGCCTCAGGGCCACGTTTCGCAACCCGGGTGTCTTGAACATGCCGCAGTAGCGGGTCCGCGCCGCCAGATCGTGGCGTATCGGCCCGCATAACCCCAGGTCGAACCAGTTCGGATCTCGATTCGCGGGAATGTCGCGGTTGCGCGGCAAACCCAGCGCCGCATAGCCGAAATCGGTAAACAACGGCGGGCGTCCGTCCCCGGCGACCTTGCTTTTGTGACATCGTGCGCAGTTTCCCCGGTTCGGGTCCTCGAACACGGCAAGACCGGCAGCCTCGGCCGGGGTCAACGTTGCCTGCCCCCGCAGGACGGCATCGTATTTGCTGCTGAACGGGCTGAAAACCGCGGGTGTCTGCTGATAGTATTCCAGCGCCTGCCCGATCGCGGCGAGTGCGCGCGCGGGGTCTTCCAGGACATCCGGCCCGAACAGGCGGCGTATGCCGGCGGCGTTTGGCCCGCCCGCGGCTTTCTCGGCCAGCGCGGCCGGCGATGGGTTTGCCATCTCGTTGGGATCCAGCAGTGGCAGCGCGGCCTGGTCGCGGGCGCGATCGACGCGCCCGTCCCAATCGCGGCCGCCGGTCGGCCCCTGATCGACGCTTTCGTCGCCCTCGTCCTCCGGTTCGAAAAAATGTTCGGTAAACGGCGGGGCATCCTGTTGATACATCAGGCTGGGAACCGAGCGGATTCCGGTGCGGCGCAGGTCGGCGCCGCCGGGCTGGACGGGATTTGCGTTGGGTGCGGCAAAGCCCCGGGCCGGATCGTGGCAACTGGCGCAGGACATCCGGCCCGACGCAGACAGCGACGGATCAAAAAACAGGGCCCGCCCCAGTTCCGCGATCTCGGCCGCGCGAGCATAAGCCGCCGCGGGTTCGGGCGTCGGAGGCCACGGCATAGACGGCGCCGGGGCGGCGAACGCGGTGACGGCCCAGCAGACAGCGGCCGGAATTGCCCTGGTCAGGCGCATCCGTATTCGTCGATTGTCACGCAAATGGCATACTCAAACTGCTGCGGTGACTTATATGCGTTTGGCGGTTTGCCAGGCCAGGGGACAGGATGACACGCAGGATTTCAGGTTCGATCGCCATACTGACGGTCGCGGTCGCCGGGACATTCGGCCCCGTGCTTGAGGAGCCGGCAAGGGCGGCTGCACCGAACTACGACGACATCCATACGGTTGTGGTAATTTATGCGGAGAACCGCAGTTTCGACAACCTGTACGGCACCTTCCCCGGGGCGAACGGACTGGCGAACGCATCGAAGGCCGCGACGCTTCAGCTCGACCGCGACGGCAAGCCGATGCGGGGCCTGCCGGCGGTGTGGGGCGGGCTGGCGGCCAGGGTGCCGCAAGGCGCGCCGGAAGCCCCCGTCGGCGTAACCCAAGGGCAGACCGAAACCTTCCTGGGCAGCTTCAACCATCCCTACAATGTCGCGACACTGTACGCTTCAGCCGCCGGATCCGACACCGATCCCCGGGCCTATACCAACCGCGACCTGTACCACCGGTTCTACGAAAACCAGATGCAGATCCATCATGGCGCGAACAACATGTTCGCCGCCTGGGCGGATTCGGGCGGCCTGACGATGGGGTATTTCACCCCGGACCCAAAGCAGGAGCCACCGCTGTGGGCATGGGCGCACGAGTATGTGCTGGCGGACAATTTCTTCCAAGGCGGCTTCGGCGGATCGTTCTTCAACCACTTCTTTCTGATCTGCTCCTGCGCGCCGTACTACGGGCATGACGGCATCAATCCGAACGGAGGCGGGAACCCCAGCGTGTCGGCTGTCGAGCCGGACGGGGTAACGCTGACCCCGGCAGCGAATTCCCCGAAATCCGCGCTGCAGGGTCCGCCGGTGTTCAAATCCAGCGGCAATCTGACGCCCGACTTTTATGCCGTGAACACCATGCAGCCCCCCTATCCGCCCAGCGAAAATGCGTTGAAGGGGGAGCCCGCCCAACGCGGCGTGGATCTGACGCTGGCCACCACCCTGGTGCCGCAGACTCAGCCGACCATTGGCAGCCTGCTGAGCGCGAAGGGCATCGACTGGGCCTATTACGCCGGTGCATGGAATTTCGCGCTGGCCCATCCGCCGCGTGCGGCCGGGATATCGAAAGCGAATCCGAATTTTCAGTATCATCACCAGCCGTTCAACTATTTCGCCGCGTTCGATCCGGCAACGCCGGAAGGCCGGGCGAACCGGGCGGCGCATTTACGCGATGCCGGGGTGACAACCGCCGCCGACACGTTGGCGGACTCGCGGTTTCTGAGCGATATCCGCAACGGGACGCTTCCGCCGGTGGCGTTCTACAAGCCGCAAGGGACGTTCAACGAACACGCAGGGTATGCCAGCATCCTGGACGGCGATCGTCACATCGCCGCGGTGCTGACGGCGCTGAAAGCCAGCCCGCAATGGCCGCATATGCTGGTAGTGGTGACCTATGACGAATTCGGCGGCTGGTGGGACCACGCGGCGCCCCCCAAGGGAGACAGGTTCGGGCCGGGGACGCGCATCCCCGCGCTGATCATTTCGCCGTATGCGAAGAAGGGCGTGGTCGATCATACGCTGTATGACACGACCTCGATTATCCGGTTCGTCACCCACAGGTGGCATCTGCCTAAGCTGGCGGGTATCGCGATGCGCGACGCCGCATTAGCGGCCAATCATGAACCGCCGCTGGGCGACCTGACCGCGGCGCTGGACCTGAAATAGCCAATGACCACCACCGCGCACGTGCAGCGCACGGTGGTGGCGGGATTCCTCGGCCATCCGCTGTTTTTTCCCGCGGGGGCGGTATCCCCAACCGGTATCGCTAGACGACACCTTCGATACTGGTGGCACCCGCAGCACGTAAGATCGCATCCGCCCGGGCCCGCTTGGCCTCGGTTGGAGTACGAACCGCCAACAACAGCACGCCGTGCTCTGCCCGGTTGTCACGGTCGAACTGTTCGGCAGAGGCGGCGGCGTCGGTAACGGCGAAAACGCCGCCGCCAGCGGCGCCGCCCGCTACGGCCGCGGCCGCTATCGCGGGCCCAGCGGCACCGCCGGTGGCCACGGTCACGCCCGCCGCGGCGATTGCCGCGGCCGCCGCAGCGGTACTAACGCCCAATGTCCGAGCTTGCCTCGCATCCGCTGGGGTGGAGGCGGGCTTCGATCCGGACGCGGGTGTTTCCGATCCTTCGACTGACGCGGGGGAAGGCAAACTCAAGTCCGCCCGGTCGAAGCCGGACACGGATAATCTACTAACCGCATCCTGCATCTGATCGGCACGAGCGAATGTCGCCCGAACCGCAATCGGAGTCTCGGCGCTGTCGGCGGAATTGTTCATCTCATGGATCCTTGGAGCCATTAATGAGAGGCCTTGCCGCCCTTGCGGCCAGCTTCGCCGGCCCTTTCCCGATCGTCGGCGAAGTTTCCAGACCGGTGGCCGGTCTCCGTCCCTTCCGTCTCGCGCCCGTCACTGCCTCTGTGGCTTGCCTGGCCGCCTTTGCGGCCGGCATCCGCGGCACGCTCGCGATCGCTGGCAAAGTTGCCGGAACTATTCTGGCCCCCGACATGACCTGCCCGGGACGCCTTCTCGCGGTCTTCAGCGAAGTTCCCCGAATTGCCCGTATGCCGTTCGTCTGCCATGTATTACCTCTTTCTGACTGTGTCGAAGCGCCGGTTCTTTGCACCCGGCTTTCATGGAACGGGGCACCCCGGGTCTGGTTGTCTTCAAATATGCCGTGACTGGATAAGCGGATTTCCGTGATATCGTTGCTTATCCGCTATAGCTTGATTTTATCCCAGCGGCTGGCCGTACCGTTCCGGTATGCAGGTTGGGGCGGAACGGATTCAGAACCATTCAAATTGTGCGCGGTGCGACGGGACGGACGTTACCAATTTGTGTTTTCCGCCGCGTGTCAGATCTGGCGCCGGCCGCAACGATACCGCCATCCGGTTCAACCCGAATAATCGTCACGTTTGCCCGTCATCCCTGCTCCCCGGGAGCGCCGGGTCGCCATCGGGGGTCTCGGTGCGGCTGACCGCTGCCCGTGGCAGGATCAGTGTCACCGTTGTACCGCCCCCCTCACGACTGTCGATGGCCAGCATACCGCCAGAGCGTGACGCGAACGCTTGTACCATCGGAAGACCCAAGCCGGTGCCCTTGCCGTGCGGCTTCGTCGTAAAGAACGTTTCGGTCGCGCGCGCCATGACCTCCGATGGCATGCCGTGGCCGGTGTCTTGAACTGAAATACTGACGTAGTCGTCGGACGGCAGCGTCTCCGGCCGATCTCCGGACGCCAGGTTATGGGCCTCCAGAACCAACCGGCCGCCGTCGGGCATCGCATCCCTCGCGTTGATCGCCAGGTTCAACAACGCGACCTCCAGTTGATCTTCGTCCGCCAAGACGGGCCATACGCCTTGCTGAATGTGAAGGAACCGGTTGATCCGGGGACCTACGGCATGGCCGATCATCTTATCTGCCCTTCGGATGGATACCGCGACGTCAACGACGGTTGGCTCCGGCGAGCGGGAGCGGGAGCGGGAGCGGGTGAAATCGAGCAGCGGGCGGGTCAGCGCAATCGCCCGCGCCGTCGCCTCGATGCCAGCCTCCACGATACGGGCGACCGGCTGCCCTGCCACCTGCCGGGCAATGATCTCGAAGCTGCCCTGGATCGAGGCCAGCACATTATTGAAATCATGCGCCACGCCGACGGTCAGTTGCCCCAGTGCTTCAAGCTTCTGCGACTGCATCAGCGCCGCCTGAATATCCCCTCTCAGTCGCGCTTCGGCCTGCAATTCCGCTGACGTATCTTCCAGCGCCCGCGAACGTTCGGCGACCTGAACCTCCAGATCGGCAGCCGCCCGTGTCGCAGCTTCGCGTGCGCGGACGATGCCGGAGATTTCCGTTGCAGTGCCGATCCAACGGGAGATGGGGCCGTCCGCTTTTTCGCGCAGGGGCGTGGCACGGGCTAGAAACCAGCGGTATTCACCATCTTTTCCGCGAAGCCTGTGTTCCCGCTCGAACGGCTCCCCCGACCGAACCGCATGGTTCCAGGCCGCAACCGATGCATCTCTGTCGTCCGGGTGTAACAATCCGATCCATCCGCCGTTCCGCGCCTGCTCCGGCGTCATGCCGCTGTATTCCAGCCAGCGTCGATTTTTGTATTCGCTGCTTCCATCAGCCCTGGCGGTGAAGATTAACTGCGGCAGAAGTTCGGCCAATACACGAAATTTCGCCTCGCTTTCCGCCAAAGCCGCTTTGGCCGCCTTGCGCGCGGTCGTGATCTGGATGGCGAGCACGGCACCGCCGACCGTACCGTCCGCGCTGAACCAGGGGGCCATACTCCAACACACGGACTCGCGGGTTCCATCGGCGCGCGCACAGGCATCGTCATCCTGGCGGCGGACTTCGCCGGCCAGGACGGGCGGAGGCATGGCGATCCAGGCTCCGGGAGGTTGTTGCAGAACCTCGTCCAGGCGGCGTCCGGCCAAATTGCCCGGCGGTGCCGCCGGCAAGCCGAGATCCTCGACGAAACGGCTGCTGACGGCCAGGCAGCGCATTTCAGTATCGAACATCGCGAGCCCCACCGACGCGCATTCGATGAATTGGAGCAAACGGGATTTCCGTGCCAGCATAGCGTCGACGTCCGCTTTCCAAGCCGTGATATCGTGGTCCATGCCGATGAGGCGCAGTGGCCGACCAGAGCCATGGCGGGTGACCGTCCCGCGTTTTTCGGTCCAGCGGTTGGTGCCATCGGCCCGAAACATGGGAAACGTGGTGCGATAATCCTCCGTTTCGCCGGCAGTGGCCTGACCCGACGCTGCTTCCACTTGGGGGGCGTCATCCTGACAGACCCGCACGGGGCCGGCTGCGAGCAGCGCAGCCCCGACCGCGCCTGTTTGCGAGATCATGTCCGCAACTTCTGGAAAGATGTCCCGCAGGGACCGGGCACGCTGTCCGACCATGCGATCCCGGGCAGAGTTTGACGCTTGAACCGCACCATGTGCGTCAGACGCTGCGACCGGACATGGCACAGCAGCCACAACACGAGACAGCAAAGCGCTGATTGGGACGGCGTCCGCAGCCGATTGCCGTGGTTCAGTCACACATTCCTCCACCGGCGTATCGGGTGGAGATCTTTAGGGAACCGGAACAGCTTCCCGGATCGCGCATCCATTTCGCTACCCCCTACACTTTCAGAACCGAACAACAGGCACATCGTCCGACACCTTTGGTCAGGTTCGTTCAATGTGTGGCAATATTCGGTTACCAACCGATTACCATTCTAACACCCGCAACAGTTTTTCAGGGGGGGATCACCTATTCTTGATCGTGAGCTGTATTGACCCTTGGTTCACCTTGCCAGGGTAACACGGTTCCGGGATTGCGAATCAGCCGGACCTTGATCCAGCGGCCAGCCGGTTCATAGTGCCGCTCCCGAAGCCTGCCGCGAGGACACAACGATGATTGAACCCCTTCCAACCGCAAAACCCGAGGAAGTCGGTCTAAGTGAAGCGGCGTTGGAGCGGCTGTCGGCCGCGTTGAACGAGCGTGCCGCCAACGGGCATATTCCCGGCGCGGTGGCCCTGGTCGCCCGTCATGGCAAGATTGCCTATCATCAGGCGTTCGGACGGCAGGACCCGGCCCTGGACAAGCCGATGGGCACCGATGCGCTGTTCCGCATCTATTCCATGACTAAGTCGATCGTGTCTGTCGCGGTCATGATGCTGTGGGAGGAAGGCCGCCTGCTGCTGGGCGATCCGATCGCACAGTACATTCCGGCGTTCGCGAACACACGGGTCGGGACCGTTGCCGGGGACGGCTATACGCTGGCAGCCGCCGCCAGCCCGATCACGATTCAGGACCTGCTGCGCCACACCTCTGGCCTGACCTATGAATTCCGCGGCACCAGCCCGATCCACAAAGCCTATGGGAAGGCCCGGATCGGACGGCTGAACCAGAGCAATGCGGATCAGGCGGCGGAGCTGGCCGGCCTGCCGCTGCTGCACCAGCCGGGGACGGTTTGGGAATACAGCCGCTCCACCGACGTTCTGGGGCGCTTGGTGGAGGTAGTGTCGGGGCAGACGCTGGGGGCGTTCCTGAAGGAGCGTATCCTGGCTCCGCTGGGTATGACCGATACGGGATTTTCGGTTCCCGAGGCGGGACATGACCGTATTGCCGAACCGTTCGCCAAAGACCCCGAGGGGGGCATGGATATTGCGCTGCTGGACATCCGCCGCCCGGCGCTGTTCGAATCCGGCGGCGGCGGGCTGGTGGCAACCGCCATGGATTACGGCCGGTTCATGGCCATGCTGCTGGGTAACGGCAAGCTGGGCGCCACCCGCCTGCTGGGCCGCAAGACAATCGAACTGATGACGTCGGACCATCTGGGCACCATCGCCGGTTCCCCCGACCTGCTGCCGCCTGGGCATGGCTTCGGACTGGGCTTTGCCGTGCGCACCCGGGCCGGGATGGCACCGTTCCCGGGATCGGTAGGGAATTACTACTGGAGCGGAATGGCCGGAACGACATTCTGGGTCGATCCGGCCGAACGGCTGTATGCGGTGCTGATGATTCAGGCGCCGATGCAGCGGGAGTATTACCGGGTGCTGTTCCGCGACATGGTTTACGCGGCGCTGGCGGATTGAGGCCCAGTGGAGCGGGTTGCCATTCGAATGCGCCCGAGCCCTGGCACCCGGTAAGCGGGGGCGGCCGACAGGCAACGCCCCTGCCCGCCGGCCGGATGGTCAGGGGCTACAGAGCCGGCGAATCCGCTGCCTGCGGGGCGGGATCGACAAGTTCGGGACCTGACCGCTCGATGCGGTAAACGGCGAGCCCGCGACGGACTTGGCCGTCGGGCAGCAGGGTGAACCAACCGTCGGTACCGACAAACCCGCCTTGCTGGGTCAGGATGGCCGTATCTGCGCCGTTGGGACCAACGATAACCTTGGCGACCGAGGCGGCATCGAACGCCAGGTCCGCCAACGGCGAGGGTGGAACGCCGAATTTCGCGGTGTAGGCGGCTTCGAGGTTGCCGCGGGCGGTGCTGTCGGGCGCGGCATACCATGCCCCCGAAACCGCGGCGGAGCCGCTGGCCGGGTCGGCCCAAAGCGCCGGGCCGACGATCTGAACGGCGGAACGATCGATATCATAGTAAGGCAAGACGGCCGCGATTTCTTGCAGTGCATCGCCGGTATCGGCGAGAAGCAGCACATCGAAGGGCGGAGGCGGGATCGGGGTCTTGGCGAGTTCGCGGGCGTCGCGGCGGCCGTCGGCCGTGCCGAGGGCGCGCGCCGCCCTTACCTTGGCATCGATCGGTCCGCGACGTGTAGCATACCCTGACAGGTCTTTAACGGCCGCGGTAATGGCAGCCATTCCTGACGCATACATCCGAATATCCGGCGGCGGAAGGCCGGCCGCCGGGGCCGCTCGGGAAAGAGCGTCCGCCATGGCTCGGCCGAAGTCGGAATTGGGCAACAGGGCGGCGAACCGGCTTTTACCCTGCGCTTGCGCGGCCAGGACGAGACGCCGGATTTGCTGGCCGGGCGATATACCCAAGGGCCAGACTCCGGGCCGGGACTGGGCGGCGTCGTTGGTAAAGGCCAGCACCGGGATGCGAGCCGCATAGGCGACCGGGGCCGCCGAAGCGGTTTCAGAGGATGTCAGCGGGCCGAGGATCAGGCTGTCGCCGTTCGATACGGCTTTTTGAGCGGCTGTCGCGGCGCCCGCAGCGGTTCCGCCGGTGTCCAACGCGTCCAGGGCCGGGCCGCCATTGTCCTGCAGGGCAAGCTGCGCGGATTGGAGAAGGACCTGACCGAGGGCGGCGCGCGGGCCGGTGAGGGGCAGCAGAATTGCGGCGGTATGCCGCAAGCCATTCGGGTTGATTGCATTTGGGCCTAGCGGCACCGGGGCAACCGGGCCAGATTGCGGCCCGCCGCCATTCGGCGCGGCGGCGTATTGACTGCAGCCAGACACCGTCATGGCGCACAGAAGGATTAGGAATGCCCGTTGCCGCATTGGCCGCGTCCCCCGATGACCCGCGCGACGGCCTGTCCGCCCCGCTCCATGGCCTTGTGCTTGTTTCCACGCCAATCGGCAACCTTGGGGATATTTCGTCGCGCGCCCGCACCGCCCTGGCAACCTGCGACTTGATCCTGTGCGAGGACACCCGCCGTACCGGACGGCTGCTGGCGGCGATGGACATCCGCGCCCGCACAGAGACGCTGCACGACCACAATGAGGAGGCGAGGATCGAGTCGGTCCTGGGCCGATTGCGCGCCAATGAGACGATCGCGCTGGTATCCGATGCCGGCACACCGATCGTATCCGATCCCGGCTACCGGCTGGTCCGGGCGGCCATCGCCGCGGGTTTGCCGGTGACAGCGATCCCCGGGCCCAATGCGGCGGTGACAGCGCTGATTTTGTCGGGCCTGCCGCCCCTGCCCTTCATGTTCCTGGGGTTTCCTCCATCCAAACAGGCTGCTCGGCGAACGGCATTCAGCGGGCTGCGGGCGGCGGAGCGCGCCGGGCTGGTTTGCACATTCGTGTGGTATGAAGCGCCGCATCGCCTGCTGGAGACACTGGTGGATTTGCTGGACGTGTTCGGCGACCGCAATGCGGCGGTGGCCCGGGAACTGACTAAGCGGTTCGAGACGGTGGAACGCGGAACGGTGAGCGAACTCGTGGCATTGTTTACCCGGGAACCGGCGCGCGGGGAGATCACGCTGCTGATCGGGCCGCCGGAAACCGATGACCCGGAGGACCTGGACGGCCGTTTGCGGGCGGCCCTGGCGACGCAGACGGTGAAGGACGCGGCGGCTTTGGTCAGCACCGCTACGGGGCTGCCGCGGAAGCTGGTCTATGCGCGGGCGTTACAGATTCACGAGGAAGGGTGACGCAGTTGGGCTGACGCCCACTCGGCTGCCTCGGCCACGACGGGGTCCGGATCGTTTCGTTGTGCTTCAGCCGACGGCAGAAGGGCCGCGTCGGCGGAATTGCCGATCGCGGTTAGTACGTTTCTGATAAAACGGTTACGGCCGATGCGTTTGATTGGAGATCCGGAGAACATGGTCCGGAACCGGGCATCGTCGAGCGCGGCCAGGTCGCGTAACAGCGGGGCTTTTAGTGCTTCCCGTCCCATCAGTTGCTGGTGGGGGGTCGGGGTGGCGAACTTATTCCAGGGGCATACGGCGAGGCAGTCGTCACATCCGTATATACGGTTACCGATTGCCTTGCGCAGGTCGAGCGGGATCGGCCCCTTGTGTTCGATCGTCAGGTAGGAAATGCATTGCGTGGCGTCCAGGCGGTAAGGCCCGACGAATGCCTGCGTCGGGCACGCGGCGAGGCAGCGCGAACATGTGCCGCAACGGTCCCGGCCGGGGGGATCGGGCTGGATATCCAGAGTAGTGTAGATTTCCCCCAGTAAAAGCCAAGAGCCGTGCGTGTTCGACACCAGGTTGGTATGCTTGCCTTGCCAGCCAAGGCCGCCTTGCCGGGCGAGCGGCTTTTCCATGACCGGGGCGGTATCGACGAAAACCTTAACGTCGCATTTGAAACGAGAAACCAGGAACTGGCCGAGGTGCTTCAATTTTCCCTTGATCAGATCGTGGTAATCCCGGTTACGGGCGTAAACCGAGATGGCGCCTTTGTCGCGTTGCCTGGTGATCGCAAGAGGGTCTTCATCGGGCGCGTAAGACATCGCCAGCGCGATCACGGATGCTGCTTCGGGCCAAAGAGATTTCGGATGGCTGCGTTGTTCGGATCGTTCAGCGAGCCAGCCCATGTCGCCGTGATAGCCGGTCCGGACGAAATCGTTTAGCCGGTCGCGGATTTCGGGGCCGAGATGGGCGCGGGCAAAACCCACGGCGTCGAATCCCAGACGCAAGGCGGCGTCCCTGATCCGAGTTCGGGGATCGGACGAAGCCGTGCTTTGCTTTGGCGGACGCGGGGCATCGTCCATCGCGAAACTTTAGCCGCGCCCGCGATAATGCGGCACGTCCTGGCCGGGTATCCAGACATCGGAGGGCGGCGCGCCGGTCTGCCAGAAGACGTCGATGGGGATGCCGCCGCGGGGATACCAGTAGGCACCGATACGGAGCCAGACCGGATTCATGAGTGTCACGAGCTTTTCCGCGATCTCCATGGTGCAGGCTTCGTGGAAGGCGCCGTGGTTTCGATACGATCCCATCAGAAGCTTGAACGACTTGCTTTCGACGATCCAATCTTTGGGAATATAGTCTATCATAATATGGGCAAAATCGGGCTGGCCGGTCAGGGGACAGAGCGAGGTGAACTCGGGACAGGTCAGGCGGATGAGGTAGCTCCTGCCCGCGGCGGGGTTCGACACACGCTCCAGTATCGCGTCGTCGGGCTGGAGCGGTTGGGTGGCGTGATGGCCCAGCAGGGTGAGGTGGTCGTAGGTTGGCGTTTGGGTCATCGTGAGGTCTCCGGCGTCGTCCAGGCCGCGCGCAGGGTTGCGGCATGGTGGGACAGTTGTCCATCGCGAATGGCGGCGCGGATGCCGCGCATCAGTGATTGATAATAGGCCAGGTTGTGCCAGGTCAGCAGCATGGGACCGAGCATTTCGCCGGCGCGAAACAGGTGGTGGAGGTAGGCGCGGGTGTGGCGGGTGCAGCCGGGGCATGGGCAGCCGGGTTCCAGCGGCCCGGGGTCGTCGGCGAAGCGGGCGTTGCGGAGGTTGTGGACGCCGGAGGCGGTGTAGGCGCGGGCGGTGCGGCCAGCCCGGGTCGGGATCACGCAGTCAAACATGTCGATCCCGCGCTCTACGGCGCATAGGATATCGTCCGGGGTTCCGACTCCCATCAGGTAACGCGGGGCTTCCTCGGGCAGGTGCGGGACGGTGATGTCGAGGGTTTCCAGCATCGCCGGTTGGCCTTCACCGACGGCCAGGCCGCCGACAGCGTAGCCGTCGAAGCCGATGTCCTTCAGGGCGTCGGCGGACCGTATCCGCAGTTCGGGATAGGTGCTGCCTTGGACGATGCCGAACAGGCCGTAGCCGGGACGGGTCCGAAACGCCTGTTTGCAGAGGTCCGCCCATTTCATCGACATTCGCATGGAGGCGTCGGCGACCGGCTGTGTCGCCGGAAACGCGGTGCATTCGTCCAGGACCATTGTGATGGTTGAGTCGAATTTATCCTGCAGTTCCATGCAAATCGCGGGGGTCAGGCGATGGCGGCTGCCGTCGATATGGGATTGGAAGGTGACTCCATCCTTGTCGATCTTGCGCAGGGCCGACAGCGACATGACCTGGAAGCCGCCGGAGTCGGTAAGGATCGGGCCCGGCCAATCCATGAAACGGTGCAGGCCGCCCAGGGCTGCAATCCGATCGGCCCCGGGACGCAGCATCAGGTGATAGGTGTTGCCGAGGATGCATTGGGCACCAGTGGCGCGGACGGAGTCCGCTGTCATCGCCTTGACGGTTCCGGCGGTGCCGACGGTCATAAAGGCCGGGGTTTCAAGCGGGCCGTGGGCAGTATGGACGATTCCGGTGCGGGCGGCGCCGTCTGTCGCAAGGCACTGAAAGCGGAAGGCTGGCGGATTTGGCGGGGTCGGGTTCATGAGCGGTGCCTAGTGCGGGTCGCCGGGGGCTGACAAGGAGATATGTGGCGGCGGACACGACTATATGGAATTTAGGAAAAAAGCCTTGACCAAACGCCCCACAATAGTGTAGGAATATTCCTATGATGGAGGTTGTGACGGTGCGACCGTCCCTTCGGGCAATTCCAATATTTTATATCGATTGGCTCCCCGATCAAGGAGCCTGAAATGTTTGATTCCAATCGATACTTATACAGCCACAGAAATAGAGGCTTTGAAGCGCCGCATTCGGGGGAGTCTGTTAGACTGGACTGTGACGGCGCTGGAAGAAACCGGATTCAGCCCGGCCGCCCATCATCGCTATCTGGTATCGGAGCTGGAGGCGCTATCGAATGGGGTTCACGACCGGCTGATGATTTTGATGCCTCCCGGGTCGGCGAAATCGACTTATGCGTCGGTTTTGTTTCCGCCGTGGTGGTTTACCCAACATCCGCGGACTTCGGTTATCGGCGCGTCTCATTCGCGTGGACTTGCCGGTTACTTCAGCCGCCGCGTGCGTGGCCTGATCCTTGAGAAGGAAGAGTATCTTGGGTTTGGCCTGGAAAAATCCGCCCGGGCCGGCGATGCCTGGAGCACGAATGCTGGCGGCGATTACCTTTCGATCGGCGTTCGTGGTGCGATAACGGGACGCAGGGCGGATCTTATTATTATCGACGACCCGATCCGTTCGCAGGCGGATGCGGAGAGCCGGCGGCAGAGGGATCATATCTGGGAATGGTACAAGTCGGACGTGACGACCCGGCTGAAGCCGGGCGGCAAGGTCGTTGTTATCATGACGCGCTGGCATCCGGAGGACCTGGGTGGCCAGTTGCTTGAACAAATGCCCGGGGAATGGCGTGTCGTGCGGCTGCCGGCGATCGCCGAACCGGGCGATCCGCTGGGGCGGGCGCCGGACACGCCGCTGTGGCCCGAGTGGGAAGGCAGTAACGCATTGGAACGCAAACGCCATTCGATCGGCGAACGGGCATGGTCGGCGCTGTTTCAGCAAAACCCGGTACCGTCCGGCGGTCGATTGTTCTCCATCGAGCGGATCGCGGTCGTGGAGGCCGAACCCGAGGGGGATGCGATGGTCCGGGCGTGGGATTTGGCCGGGACCAATCTGAACGGCAAGAACGACCCGGACTGGACGGTTGGGATCAAGTTATCGCGAGACAAAACCGGACGTTATTGCATTCTGGATGTCGTCCGTATTCGCGGGACATCGAATCAGGTTGAGGCGCTGATTGTCACCACTGCCCAGCGGGACGGCAAGAGAGTCGTGGTTGCAATTCCGGAGGATCCCGGCCAGGCGGGCAAGAGCCAAATGTCCTATATGACAAGGCAGCTCGCCGGGTTTCATGTCATCGCGGAGCGGGAGACCGGTTCCAAGGAGACCCGGGCGATGCCGCTGGCATCGCAGGTGGAAGCCGGCAACCTGTCGATCGTCCGCGCGGACTGGGGACGAATACTGCTGGATGAGTTGCGCGATTTTCCATGGGGCAGAAAGGACGATCAGGTCGATGCCCTGGTTCGCGCCTTTACGACACTGTCCGCCAGGCCCCGCCACACCGGGGCGGTGGCGATGACGATTTTCAATCGCTAAGACATTTGGAAATTCATGTTCGACACTCTTTGCGATTTGGTGCCGCGGGACCCGGACTATCCGGACCGCGTCCGAAAGCTGACTATACTGAACCGGGTCCTGGACGGCTCGCTGTACGATCCGCTTCCCTATCGTTTTCATGAGGAACGGACGGAATCCGGTGACTATATACCGCTGCGGCAGCGGCGCCCGAGCGTGCGGTATCCATTGTGCAGGACTGTGGTGGAAGACAGTGTTTCACTGCTGTTCAGCGAGGGGCATTTTCCGACGATCGAAAGCCCCGACCGAACAGCACGCTCCGTTCTTGGACAGATCGCCAAGGAAACCAGGCTCAATCTGGTGATGATCGACGCGGCGATGCGTGGCGCGACTGGGTCGGTCGCACTTTTGATGCGGGTGTTGAGGGGGCGGATTTTTATCGAAGTCCTGGATACGCTGTACCTGACCCCGGTTTGGGACACAATGGAACCGGATACGCTGATTCGTGTGGATGAGCGTTACAAAGTGCCGGGTCACGAGCTTATCCAAAACGGCTATGCGCTGGACGATCCCGATGGGCTGTATTGGTTCACGCGCAGTTGGGACAAGGATGGCGAGATTTGGTTCGACCCGGTTCCCGTTGGCGCCCCGGCCGTTCCGGGTGTCGATGATCTGCGGTCGGTTACTCATAAATTCGGGACCGTGCCGATCGTTTGGATCAAAAACCTGCCCGGGCGATCGACAACCGGGGATAAGGCGGACGGGGCCTGCACGTTTTCGGCGGCGATGCACAGCCAGGTGGAGATCGATTACCAGCTCAGTCAGGTGGGGCGGGGCCTGAAATACAGCAGCGACCCGACGCTGTTGCTGAAAGACCCGGCACTGCCGGACGGCGAATTGATCAAAGGCGCAGGCAACGCGCTGATCGTTTCAGAAAAGGGCGATGCCCGGCTGCTGGAGATCGGCGGGACGGCGGCGGCGGCGGTGATCGATTACGTGCGAACGCTGCGCGAGCTGGCGCTGGAAAGTATTCACGGTAACCGGTCCAGCCCGGATAAAGTGGTGGCGGCGCAATCGGGGCGTGCGCTGGAACTGCTCAATCAGGGACTGATCTGGCTGGCGGACAATCTGCGCACCAGTTATGGCGAGGTCGGGCTGTTGCAGCTTGTTCGCCTGATTGTCCGTGCGTCCAACATTTATCCCATTGTTGTTTTCGGCGAGCCGATTGAGCCGCTGGATCAAAGTGCCTCGCTGAGTCTGAAGTGGCCGCGATGGTATCCGACGACGGCGGACGACCGGCAGAAGGACGTACAATCCCTGACATCGTTGGTCGTGGCTGGATGTATCAGCCGGGAGATCGCAGCAAGAGCGATTGCGTCCTGTTACGATATTGAATTTATCGAAGATCAGTTCACCCCCGGAAATTCCGATAATTTTGAGTGAGATCAGACATGCTGGAAACACAGCCAGAACCGGGCAACGAAACGGAGCCCAACGGGTCTGGCGATGAAGCCGCTAAACTGCAAAGCGACTTTCGGTCGCGGTTGATTGCCGCGAATTTGCGGACGGAAGCCGTCAGGGCCGGAATGGTCGATCTGGACGGCCTGAAATTGGTCGATCTGTCCGGAGTCGATCTGGATGAGAACGACAAAGTCATCGATGGCGGTAAACTGATGGCTGACTTGCGGCGTGCCAAGCCGTGGCTGTTCGGGCGGGCGTCGTCGTCCAGCGCGGCGGTGGCACCGGCTTCAAAGCCGATAAAGCAAAAGTCGGCGATGGAAATGAGCGACGAAGAATATGCCGCCGCAAAGACCGCTGTCACCAAATACCGCATTTAATTTTCAATAACAGTCGCCGGATTTTTTACTTCGCACAGGATGGTTCATGGGTATTCAAAATTTTCCCGCCGCACTTCAGCCGATTATTCAGCAGGGCTTTCTGGAGCGGGAATTCTCCCAGGCGCTGCAATCGCGGCTGGGGTATCGGGCTTGCGCCGACCGGGTCAAGGTCGCGGTCGGCATTGGCGAGACGCTGACCAAGACACGGGCCGGGCTGAAGCCGTCGGTAACGACGCCGCTTGCGCCGGCCACGAACACGAACCTGGACAACGGACTGTCGCCGACGACCTGGGGCGTTGAGCAATATACGATCAGCATCAATCTGTATGCTGCGACGACCGATCTGAACGTGGTGACGGAACGGGTTGGGATCGCCTCGCAGTTTCTGCAGAACGCCTATGTGAACGGCGAGCAGGCGGCACGCAGCCTGGACGAGCTGAGCCGCAATGCGCTGTTCGGGGCGTATCTGGGGGGCAATACGCGGGTTCGCACGACGCTGGCGAGTGCGGGTCCCAGCGTGTCGGTGGATGATGTGCGCGGGTTCCTGACGGTATTTGTCAACGGGGTGCAGCAGCCGGTCAGCAGCAGCAATCCGATGACCGTCACCATCGGCGCGAGCGTTTATAGCCTGATCGCGGTCAGTGCGGATGCCATCAATGTCTCGACCTCGCCAAACGGCATTTCCGGGACGCTGACGCTGTCCGGCACTGTGTCCGTCTCCGACGGAACGGCATTGAATACAGTGACCGCGGCGAGCGGTTCGACGATCGTGCGTCCGTCGGATCGGGGGAATACGTCGTTGATCACGGCGTCGGATACGCTGACCATGGCGAACCTGCTGGACGCGGTGGCCAAGCTGCGAATGAACGCCGTGCCGGAAATCGAGGGGGCGTATAACTGCTATTTGGATCCAGTTTCTGCGCGTCAGCTTTTTGCCGATCCCGATTTCAAGCAGCTGTTCCAGGGTGCGACTTCGGCGAACCAGGTCTTCAAGAAGGGCATGACGAACGACTTCCTGGGGCTGCGCTTCGTGCCGACGACCGAGGCGTTCGTGCAACCGCATCCGACGCTGTCTGGCCTGATGGTTCGGCGGCCGGTGATTTGCGGCCAGGGCGCGCTGATCGAGGGCGATTTTGCCGGGATGGCGGCCACGGATGTGGCACCGAGTGATTCGATCGTCAGCATGGTGGATGGCATCGCGATGGTGACTCGCGAGGCCATCGACCGCCTGCAACAGATCATCGCGCAGTCCTGGTACTGGATCGGCGGTTTCTGTGCGCCGTCGGATACCACCACCAATCCGACGACCGTTCCGACGGCGACGAACGCGGCCTTCAAACGCGCCGTCGTCGTCGAGCATATCGGTTAAGGAGGGGAGATGGCCCTGGGTTCGGTCAGTCCGTTCCGCCCAACCGGCACGGTTACCCTGCCGGTTGGTTCTGTTTCCGCCAATATTGCCTTGTCAGGCGGCGGCGATTCGGTGGTCGTTACGAACACGGCCTCGGGTCTGGCATATATCCGCTTCGGGTCGGACCCGACGGTTATCGCCTCGGTTGCCGATATGCCAATTCTGGCGGGCAGCAGGATGATTTTGTCGGCGAACAGCCTGATTACCTATGCCGCGGCGGTGTTGCCGTCTGGCAGCGGCAGCATCCTGTTCAGCCGCGGCGATGGATCGTTCATTTGAACCCGCTGAGCGACGCCGAAAAGGTCGATATCCGGCGGCTGTGCGGATACCCGGCTTATGGGGCGGCGCCGACCGGGATGCAATCCTGGCGGTTTTTTCAGGTTTATGGGTTGCTGGAATTTCGCATCAACAACCTTTCGGACGCCGAACTGACGATCGTGCGGCGGTATATTGGCACGCTGAACGCCCTGGAGGTCGCCATTCCGGCGACCTCCGACGGGCTGGATACCGCCCAGGCATCGGTATGGACGCGAAACAAGGACGAAGTGGGCGACCGGATCAAGCTGTTCGACGAATGGCGCCGGCGGCTGTGCGGCTTCCTTGGTATTCCGGCCGGCCCCGGGCTCTCCACCGGCACCGCGACCTTGGTTGTATAGACGATGAACGGACGTAAAGCGCTGGACCGCTTCTACCTGGGCCTTGGGGCGTGCGCGCGGCATACGGGCGAAACGGGCGACGCGTTCCGTCCCTGCGGACCTTCCGACCCGCTGGATCGCAAGAATCGCTTTCTGCGGCTGCCTGCTGCCTTTGTCTCCGCCAGGGGAAAAAGCAGCCACACCAACGTTTACGGCGAGGTGCTTTGGCATGGACTGTTCGATGCCAGTTACACGCGGCCCGGCGATTATCTTGTGACGCCTGCGGGGACTTACTTTATTGCGTCGCAGGCGCCGCTGCTTCCCATCTTATGCGTGCGGACCAATCGAACAATTTCGGTTGCGCGGGCGAGCATACAGGTGAACCCGGCGCTGAACGGATATGGCGGCTATAATCCGAACGCGCGGCTTACGTTGATGGAGCGATGGCCGGCCAGTTTACTTGGGGAAGGGCTTTCGGGCACCTCCCGGGCGGGGTTGCCTACCGACCAGGCGGTTCAGATTTGGGACGTGCTTCTGCCTTCGGTCGCAGAGATTTTTTTAGCTCCGGGCGATATTGTCACCGACGATCTTGGCCGGACCGCGGTGATCGCGGGTTCGGAGCTGACCGATTTGGGATGGCGCATCGGCGCCAAAATGGC
>JAKBCJ010000306.1 GCA_021807975.1 Pseudomonadota bacterium
CGGAACGTTCCGGCCGCGGATTTGGGAACCCCCTGCCCCGCCGCGCCTGCATGGCCGAAGCGAACTGCCCGAAGACGTGCGCCAGATGGGCCGCGGCTGGCGGCCGGAGCATATCGAGGCGCTGGTCCACTCACTGGGAACGACGTCGATCTGGCCAGAGGATTACGATTACCTCGCCAGCCAGCGGGCCGACATCCTGGTAACGCACGAAGCCCCCAGCAGCCATCCGTCAGGCAATGCCGCCCTGGACGCACTGGCCCGGGCGATGGGCGTTCGGCTGATCGTCCACGGCCACCATCATGTGAACTATCTGGCGACCGCGCCGGACGGATTGCAGGCGCTGGGCGTGGCGGCGGCCTGGGGTGCCACCGCCGGCGGCGACATCCTTTGGGAAGGCGAGGCGCCGCGGCATTTGACCGCGTCCCCCGAGGGCTGGAGCCGGTAGCGCAGGCGGCGAAAAACGATTGACCTGAAGGAAATCAACGCCTGACATGGTCGCGGCGGGTTTCGCCGGGGTACGTCCGGTGGAGCTGTTGTTTCTCTACAGTTCCTGAATTCGCCGCGAGACCTGACCCGCACGCGCTGCCGTCCGTCCTCACCCCCCGGCGAGGCGCTTTTATCGCGCCGGCACAACCATCGTCATGCCGTTTCGGTGAACAGCTCCCGCCCGATCAGCATCCGGCGGATTTCGCTGGTGCCCGCACCAATTTCATACAGCTTGGCATCCCGCAGCAGCCGGCCGGTGGGATAGTCATTGATATAACCGTTGCCGCCCAACGCCTGGATCGCTTCCAACGCCATCCAGGTCGCCTTTTCGGCGGCGTACAGAATCGCCCCGGCGGCATCCTTCCGGGTGGTTTCGCCCCGGTCACAGGCCTTGGCGACGGCATACACATACGCCTTGGCGGCATTCATCGTGGTGTACATGTCCGCCAGCTTGCCCTGCATCAACTGGAACTCGCCGATCGCCTGGCCGAACTGCTTCCGCTCATGCACATAGGGCACCACGACATCCATGCAGGCCTGCATGATCCCGATCGGCCCCGCCGCCAGCACCGCACGTTCATAATCCAGGCCGCTCATCAGCACGTTCACGCCCCGCCCGACCGTGGACAGCACGTTCTCCTCCGGAACCTCACAGTCCTGGAACACCAGTTCGCACGTGTTGGACCCGCGCATCCCCAGCTTGTCCAGCTTCTGCGCCGTGGAAAACCCCTTGAACCCTTTTTCCACCAGAAATGCCGTGATCCCGCGCGGCCCCGCCGCCGGATCGGTCTTGGCATAGATCACCAGCACATCGGCGTCCGGCCCGTTGGTGATCCACATCTTGCCGCCGTTCAGCACGTAGCGGTCGCCCTTCTTGTCCGCCCGGGTGCGCATGCCCACGACGTCGGACCCGGCACCGGGCTCGCTCATGGCCAGCGCACCGACCTTGGTGCCGTCGATCAGCCCCGGAAGATAGCGGCCTTTCTGATCGGCGTTGCCGTTGCGCGAAATCTGGTTCACGCACAGATTCGAATGCGCCCCATACGACAGCCCAACCGAGGCAGACGCGCGGGAAATCTCCTCCATCGCCACCACATGTTCCAGGTAGCCCATGCCCGCGCCGCCGTATTCTTCCGGCGCCGTCACGCCCAACACCCCCAGCGCGCCCATCTTGGGCCACAAATCCATCGGGAAAGCGTTGTCACGGTCGATCGCGGCGGCGCGCGGGGCGATTTCCTCGGCCGAAAACGCCTCCACGGCGGAACGAAGCATGTCGGCGTTCTCACCGAGGTCGAAGTTCAATCCCGGCAGACGGTTCGGCAGGGTGGCCATTTCCAGATTCCTGACATGTGCGTAAACGCGATTCCCCGGGCGCTGTCGGCCCGGATGTGAAGATACGCGGCCGCGGTTGTGTCCGTCCACCGGCCGGCGTGATAGGATCGCTACATGGCAAACTTCCGATTCCTGCATGCCGCCGATCTTCACCTCGACAGCCCGTTGCGCGGACTGGAAACCGATCCCTCGGCCCCGGCCGAAATCATCCGTATTGCCACCCGTCAGGCTTTGGGGCGCATGGTGGATTTGGCGATCGAGGAGAAAGTGGATTTCGTCCTGATCGCTGGCGACATCTACGACGGCGACTGGCCGGATTATGGCACCGGGCGGTTTTTCTCGAACCAGATGCTCCGTTTGCACCGGGCGGGGATTCCAGTCTTCACCATTCGCGGCAACCATGACGCGGCCAACAAGGTAACGCGCTCGCTGCGGATGCCGCATGTGATCGTATTCGACCACGCCGCCGCCCACACCCACCGGCTCGATGCGCTCGGCGTGGCCATCCATGGCCAAAGTTTCGCCGAGCAGGCGGTGGCGGACGATCTGTCCCGGGCCTATCCGCCGCCGGTTGACGGGCTGTTCAACATCGGGCTGCTGCACACCTCCGCCGAGGGCTATGCCGCCCACGACCGCTACGCCCCGTGCGAAGTGCCGCGCCTGAAAGCCCATGGCTATGACTACTGGGCGCTGGGCCACATCCACCAACGGCAGGAACTGTCGAACGATCCGTGGATCGTGTTCCCCGGTAACCTGCAAGGCCGCCATATCGGCGAAACCGGCCCCAAAGGCGCCAGCCTGGTCACCGTCACCGACGGCGCCGTATCGGTGGAGCACCGCGTGCTGGACGTGCTGCGCTGGGCGCATGTCCAGGTGGACCTGACCGGCGCGGCCGACGAAGCCGATGCCTTGGTTCGCGTGCAGGCGAAGCTGGCGGAGGCACGCGATGCCGCCGCCCGGCCATTGGCCGTTCGCGTGACGCTGTCGGGAACCACGCCGGCCCACGCCGCCCTGGCCGCCGAGGGGCTGCGGGACAAGCTGTTGAATGAGGCACAGAACCTGGGCGGCGACCACCTGCTGTGGCTGGAATCGGTGAAGCTGGATACCAGCCTGCCTCGGGACACCGGCAAGGAGCGGCCGGATAACCTCGGCCGCCTGCTGGGCGAAATCGACGCCATCGCCGCCGACCCGCCCGCCGGCCTGCTGGGCGACTGGCCCGACCAGTTGCTGAACCGGCTGCGGGACGCATTGCCGAAGGATCACCCGCTGCGCGACCCCGCCACCATTCTGGATCAGGCAAAGCGTAAACTGGCAGCGGAGTTAGGCTGATGCGTCTGGCCCATGTCCGGCTGGAACGGTACGGACCGTTCGACCTGCTCGATCTGCCGCTCGATCCGATACCCGGGCGGGTGAACCTGATCGTCGCGCCGAACGGCTTCGGTAAATCGGTGCTGCGCCAGGCGATTGGCGAATTCCTGTTCGGGATCGATTCGCGCACCCCGATGTCCTTCCGCTTCGGGACGGAGCGGATGCTGCTGAAGGCGGACATTCAGCACGACGGCGGCACCGACTCGTTGGTGCGCCGCAAGGGCAACGGCATCACCCTGGCCCGCGCCGACGGCACTCTGGTCCAACCCGATGAGGAACGCCGGCTGCTGGGCGGCGCGGACAAAGCCGTGTTCCAGGAGCTGTTCGGTTTGGACACCGCGCTGCTGCGGTCCGGCGGGCGCGAACTGATCCGCAGCCAGGGGCGGCTGGGTCAGGTTCTGTTCGCGGCGGGCGGCGGCATGGTTCGGGTGCGCGAACTGCTGACCGAACTGGAACGCCGCCGCGACGAACTGGGCAAAACCGCTCGGCACAAGAGCCGCCCTTTATGGGCGGCACTGGACGGGTGGGAAAAGGCCAACAACGATCTGCGCCGTTCGGCGATGCGCCCGGACGGCTGGGCGGCGCTGGAACGGCAAGCGGCGGACACCGCACGCGACCTCGAAACCCTGCTGCGCGAACAGACCGGCATTGCGCGGGAGCGGGAACGACTGCGCACCATCGGCGCCTGCCGCCCCTGGCTGGACCGGCTGCGGGCGGCGGCTGCGGTGCTGGCCGGCGCGGGCGATGCACCGGACCTGGATGAGGGGTTTGAAAAGCGCTGGCGCGACGCGCTGCAAGCCGGCGTCGTCTCCGCCAGTAACGCCGAGGCCGCCCGGGATGCGCTTCAGGCCGCTCGCGCAGCCCGCGAGACACTGAGTTTCGATCCCGACTGGATCGCCGCCCGGGCGGACATCCAGGCCTTGGTGGACCAGCGTGCCGTGGCCGCCCGGGCCGAGACCGATCTGCCCGGTGTGGAACGGGAACAAGCAGCCCAACAGGCCGCCGCGGAGCGGATAAGACGCGATCTGGGCTGGGACGGATCGGTGCCTCTGCCGCTTGCGGCGGCGGTGAAGGATGCGCAGAGCCGGTTGCGCCTGCATCCCAAGCTGGCGGCCAATGCCGAGTCGGCGGCCGGGGCCATGGAAGCCGCCGACCGCACCGCGCGGCAAACGGCGGAGGAACTGGCCGGCCTGCCCGGCCCGGGCAATGTCGCCGGGATCGCCGATCTGGTGGCGCTGCTACGCGCCGACGGCGATCCGGCCGGCCGCCTGGAAACCGCGCGCCGTTCGGTGCGCGACGCCGAGGCCGCTTTGCGGACCGCGCTGGCCGCCATCCCCGACGCGCCGTTGTCCGAGGCCGCCCTTGCAGCGACCGTAGCACCGGCGGAGGCAAGGCTGGAAGCCGCCGGCCGGGCGTTGAACGAGGCGGAAACCGCCAGGGCCCGGGCGCTGGGCGAACATGCCGGCCGGGTGTCGGAAATCGATACCGAACTCGCCCGCCTGAAGGCCCTGGAACAGTCCGCGATGCTGCCACCCGCCGATGCGCTGGCACAGGCCCGCCGCGGGCGGGATTTGCTGTGGGAAAGGATTTGCGGGCCGGAGCGTCCGGACCCGGCCAGTGCCGTGGCGTTCGACCGGGCGATGCGCAACGCCGATGCCATCGCCGACGCACTGATCCGGCATGGGCAGGAAGCGGCGGAGGCTGCCGCCCTGCGCGGGCGTGTGGACACCCTGAAAACCGGCCTCCCTGCCCTGGCGGAGGCGGTATCCCGGGCCGATGCGCGTGTGGAGGATGCCCGCAACGCGCTACAGGCAATGGCGCGCGCCGCTGGCGGCAACGCCACCGACCTTGCCGGTTTGCGCGGTTTTCTGAAGGCCCGGGAGACCGCCGTGGCCTGCCTGATGGCGCGCGATCGGGCGGCAGCCGAACTGGCCGGTCTGACCGAGACCCTGCATGGGCTGAGCGGCAGGCTGGCGGCGGCGATGGGGGTGCCGCCGCGCGATCTGACCGAGCTTGGGGCCTTGCTGGCCGAGGCGGGGCGAATCATGGCGGAGGATAGCATCCTTGTTACCCGCCGGACTGTGCTGACAGAACAGGCGAAAGCCGCCGCCGCCTCCAGGGCAGCCGCCGCCCTGGCCGCGGACAAGGCCGCTCGGGCGTTGATGGATTGGCAAAGCGAATGGAACACCGCGGCCACCGCGCTGGCTCGGCCGGCAAAGGAAACACCGGCGGCAGCAGCCGATGCCATCGCCCAGATCGAGGATCTGCGAAAAGCCGAAGCCGCGGCGGCCAAAGAACAAATCCGTATCGACGATATGCGGGCGGCGATCGGGCTGCTGAAGACCAGGGTCAACGCCTTCGCCGGGCTGGCGCCGGACCTGGCCATGTTACCCCCGCTGCACGCCGCCGAACGCTTCCGCCAGCGGGTTCAGGCGGAACTGGAACAGGCAGCCCGCTGTGCCGACGCCGATAAGCGGATCGTCGAGGCCGAAGCGAAGCTGACCGTCGCGGTCGCCGAAGCCGAGACCGCCGCCCGCACCCTGCTGGGCTTACGGGCCGCGCTGCGCGCCGCCACCGACGAAGAAGCCGAAAACCAGTTGCAGCGCGCCCGATCCGTGTCCGCCGCCCGGCATTTTCGGGATGAGGCATCGCGCGAACTCGCCATCCAGGGCCGCGGGCTCAGCGTGGAGACTCTGGAAACGCGCGCGACAGAAACAACGGCGGATGCCGACGCGGAACGCGCTGCCGCGATCGAC
>JAKBCJ010000307.1 GCA_021807975.1 Pseudomonadota bacterium
GGCGATCAGCGCGAGGCCCTGGCAGTGCAGCGCACCTTCGCCGCGGCCCTTGGCCAGCAGGGTCTCGGCGATCGACAGGGCGCTGGCCGGGTCGCTGGTCAGCGTGGCCAGGCACCCTTCATAGGCGGCGCCTTCGGCGATTCGGGGCGGGAACGGCGGGGTCGGTAACGCGGTTTCTTCCGTCGGAGCGGGGGCCGGGGCGGACAGCCGCCAGTAGCCGGCGGCAACGGTGCCGATCAAAGCGGCTGAGGCGCAAAACGCTGTGACTCGCCGGTCCATGACGCTTAGCTTACGGCATTTTGGTGAAATGGAGGAAGGCATTCTGACCGATATGGTGCCCGGCTGGCAGGGCGCCGAACGGCGGAAACGGCACGCTGCCCGTAGCCGGATGGAAAATACTGTCGTGGATCAGGATGTTACCGCGAATGGCCGGCCAGACGACGGCCGCCAGGATATCCTGGTCGATGTGGCCGGTTTCCATTCGCCAGAATGTGTGTTCGGCCAGCAGGGCATCGGGGGACGGCACGATGCCGCCGACTCCGCCCCACATGCCGGCCAGCAGCAGGTCGGTATGGCTGTACCAGTCGCGCATGGCATGGAAGTAAAAGCCGGATCGCAGCCAGTCGTCCACGGCCACCCGCTCTTTCACCGTTAGCAATGAGTCCGCATCGCGGATCAGGAAGCGGCGGACGGACGGGTCGGCGGCGGCGGCAAAGCGCCACAGCAGGCCGCGATGGGCCGGGCCGTCGCCGGCATTGCCGGAGGGCCGCAACTGCACGCCGAGGCTGGCCAGTTCTTGCAGGTAGCCGGAATCGACCGTGTCGCCGTGATAGACGCGGATGGTCCATTCCGGAAACAGGTGCGGCCGAATGCGGGCATTTTCCAGCAGCGGCACCTGATAGCGCGGCGCATTGCCCCACAGCGAGTAGGCGACGATGTTGCGATCCGGCTGACCGTGGTCGAATGGCGGCGGGGGGCCGGGCGGAACCGCGAACAACGGCGGCGCATGGCCGAACCGGCGGTCTTTTGCCTCCAGCGCCATGCGGCCGGCATTCCGAGCCGGATCGAGGTGTCCGGCGCGGGTGTGGGCTTCGCACAGACAGTCGTGGACGTTGGGGCTGTCGGACCCCAGGCGCAGGGCTTGCTGGCAGGCGGCGATCGCGCCGGCGCCGTCGCCGGCAGAGAGCAGCAGGACAGCGAGGTTCTCGCGGATGGCCGGATTCGCGGGATGAAGGATGGCGCCTGCCCGCAGCGCGGCGATGCCGTCGGCCGGGCGGCCCGCCTGATGGCGGATCAGGCCGGCGAACAGGAAGTCGTCAGCCGATGGGGGGAGGGCGGTGGCCAGAACCGCGGACTGGGCGTTGTCGGCCTGCGTCAGCCGGCCTTGCCGGTAAGCGTCCGCGGCGGTTTGCCGCAGCTTGTCGAGGGCGGAGATGTTTTGGACGCCGCCGCCGTTGTCTGGCCGGGACATGGGTTATCGCCCTGCGGCGGCGCGCGGCGGGGCCTGTAGGGATAGGCTGCGACATAACCACTTCGATCGATGCACGTCCGGTGTTCCCCGTCATGGCGGGTGCGGGCCCGCTATCAACGCCTTTCGCGAGAAGACGACTGCAAGGCATGGATGACATGCCCGCGGCCGCCATGACAATGAGAGGCTGCGGATATCAGCCACGTGCCCCGGCTATTGTGTTGCGTCTTTTACACGGCCGGTCACAGGGCCGCTTATACGCCGTTTCGTTGGGTATGGCCGGTTCAATCGCCCGATGCCGGGCGGCGGCGGCGCATCAGGCCGGTGAAAGCGGCGCTGGCTGCCAGGATGGACAGGCTGGCCGGTTCCGGAGCCGATACGCCGGACACGCTGGTCAGACTGGCTGCGGCCCCGACCGGATTGTTGGCGGCCAGAAACAGCCCCGCGCCGTTGCCGGCCGATATCCTATATCCCAGCCCTTGCAGCACCATGCCATCCGAAACCGACAGCCCCTGATTGGTGCCGGTGACGAGACTTGTGTTCTGGGAATCGTTGGTGGAGGTCCCCGAGGTGGACCAGTCGCTGCGGTCGCCGCCGGTGGAGGTGCTGTCCACCGTGCCCAGCGCGGTTGTCCCGCCATTGGTGGACAGATAGGCCGATGCGGTTTCGGTAAAGGCGGCCGGGGTGCCGGGCGAACTGTAGCGGAACAGGTCCAGCGGATTGGCCTGATTTAGATAGAGCGCCGCGGCGGCACTGTTGTTCAGGGTGGATGTGCGGCCGAGCACCTCGTCAATTTCATGCTGTGCGGCGGCCTGGAACGAATAATACCCCGATACCGGGGTGGTGCCATAATAGAACGGTGCGGTGCTGGAAAAGCCGATATACCCGTCATAGGCTTGCGCCACGGAGTAGGTGGCGCCCAGCCCGAGCGCCTTTACCTCGGCTTGGGCCATGTAGAATGTCTTGCCGCCGGTCGGGTCTGTGGCGGGCAGGTTCCTGACCCCGGCGGCGGCGAGAGCCGCGGTTGTGTTGGCGAAGGACGCAGCGGCGGTCGTGCCCATTGCGTCGGTGACATTGTAACTGCCGGAGACGCTCCCGGATGCCAGGGGCCTGGAACCGACGGCCGAACCCGACGGCGCGATCGTCCCGGACGAGACGTAGATGTCGATCGTGGCTTGGTTCGTCAGGGCGTTGGAAAATTGCTGCGCGACCGTGTTGAAAGACGATTCCACGGTTGATGCGTTCGCGAGCGAGGTTATCGACGTGTCATAAGTGACGCAGATTTCCAAGCCGGTGCCGGTGGTGCAGGATGGGCCGGCGGTGGCCGGGGCGATGGTGAAAACGAGGCCCGAGAGAACGCCGAGCGTGGCGAAAGAGCCAGTCTTGACCAGGGATTCCATCGTCATCCGCGTTTTTCCTCCGTTCGCCTTCGGCTGACGATAGCGCAGGCGCCGGCCGACGCGGGGGAGATGACCGAACCTCTATCGAATTGCCTTTTCGTTACTACGGCCGAGCGGAAACGATTGCAAGCAGCGGGTGTCCCAATTCGGGCTTATCGTCCAACTTTATGCAAACGCCGCACGCGCCTTCATGTGAATGACGCGTGCGGCGTTTGGTTACAGTCTCAGGCGGCGGCTTTCGCTTCCCGGCGGCGGCGGTGCAGGATGAATTCGGTATAGCCGTTGGGTTGGGTGCGGCCTTCGAAGATCAGGTCACAGGCGGCCTTGAATGCTACTCCGTCGAAGCCGGGCGCCATCGGCTTGTACAGCGCGTCGCCGGCATTCTGGCGATCCACGACCAGGGCCATACGCTGCAGCGCCTCGGTCACCTGGTCCCGCGTCACGACGCCGTGGTGCAGCCAGTTGGCGATGTGCTGGGACGAAATCCGCAGCGTCGCACGGTCTTCCATCAGCCCGATATCGTGGATATCCGGCACCTTGGAGCAGCCGACGCCCTGGTCGATCCAGCGCACGACGTAGCCCAGGATGCCCTGGCAGTTGTTGTCCAGCTCCTGCTTCAGGTCGTCGGGCGACCAGTTCTGGCCCTCGGCCAGGGGGATGGTCAGCAGGTCGGTCAATGCCGCCCGCTTGCGCGATGCCAGTTCGGTCTGGCGGGCGGCGACATCGACCTGGTGGTAGTGCAGCGCGTGCAGCGTCGCGGCGGTCGGGGAGGGGACCCAGGCGGTGTTCGCACCAGCCATCGGGTGGCCGATTTTCTGCACCAGCATGTCCGCCATCCGGTCTGGCGCCGCCCACATGCCCTTGCCGATCTGCGCCTTGCCGCGCAGGCCGCATTCCAGGCCGATGTCGACGTTCTGGTCTTCATAGGCTTTGATCCAGGCGGTGCCGCGCATTTCGTTCTTGCGGATCATCGGGCCGGCTTCGATCGAGGTGTGAATCTCGTCGCCGGTGCGGTCCAGGAAGCCGGTGTTGATGAACACCACGCGCGACGAGGCTGCCGCGATGCAGGCTTTCAGGTTGGCGGAGGTGCGGCGTTCCTCATCCATGATGCCCATCTTCAGGGTGTTCGCCGTCAGGCCGAGGATGGCTTCGACGCGGCCGAACAGGTCGTTGGTCAGCGCCACTTCCTCCGGCCCGTGCATCTTCGGCTTCACGATATAGACCGAACCCGCCCGGCTGTTCTTGATCGGGCCCTTGCCGTTCAGGTCGTGCATCGCGATCAGCGAAGTCACCGCCGCATCAAGGAAACCTTCCGGGATTTCCGCGCCGGAGGCATCCAGCACCGCGTCGGTGTACATATGGTGGCCCACATTGCGGATCAGCATCAGGCTGCGGCCGGACAACCATACGCTGCCGCTGCCCGACGGCTTGGTGTATTGCCGGTCAGCGTTCAGCTTGCGGGTCATCATCTGGCCACCCTTTTCGAAGGTGTCCGCCAGCGTGCCGTTCATCAGGCCCAGCCAGTTGCGATACGCAAGGACTTTGTCCTCGGCATCGACCGCGGCGATGGAGTCCTCGCAATCCTGGATGGTGGTCAGCGCCGCTTCCATCATCACGTCGGCCACGCCGGCCGGGTCGGTCGCGCCGATGGAATGGGTGCGGTCGATCACGATTTCGAGATGCAGACCGTTATGCTTCAGCAGCACGAGAGACGGCGCGGCTGCTTCCCCCTGGTAGCCGGCGAACTGGGCGGGGTCTTTCAACCCGGTGGCGGAACCGTCTTTCAGGGTGACCGACAATGCGCCGCCGACGACTGCGTAGCCCGTTGCATCGGTATGGCTGGCGTTGCCCAGAGGCGCCGCTCCGTCCAGGATTTCCCGGGCCTTGGCAACGACCTTGTCGCCGCGAACCTTGTTGAAGCCCTTGCCGCGCGCCGCGCCGCCGTCGTCCGGGATGGCATCGGTGCCGTACAATGCATCGTACAGGCTGCCCCAACGGGCGTTGGCTGCGTTCAGCGCATAGCGGGCGTTGGTCACCGGCACAACGAGCTGCGGGCCGGCCAGGGTGGCGATTTCGGGATCGACGTTGGAGGTGTTCACGGCCACGGAGGCCGGTTCTTCCACCAGATACCCGATGCCGCGCAGGAAACCCAGATAACCCGCCATATCCGCCGGCTTGCCCTTGTTCGCCAGGTGCCAGGCGTCGAGTTGCGCCTGGATGCTGTCGCGCTTGTTCAGCAGCGCCTTGCAACGCGGCGCCAGATCGGTCAGCAGGCTGGAGAAGCCGGCCCAAAACGCCCCGGCCCCGATCGCGGTGCCGGGTAAGGCTTCGCTGTTGACAAAATCGTAGAGCGGCTTTGCGATGCGGATACCGGATTGCGCGATGTAATCCATACGGACAGGCTCCTGAGCGGAAAAACAGGTCGGAAAACCGGCATATAGGCTGGAATTCGGCCTCTGTGCCAGTCCCCGGCGGGACCATCGCGGCCTGAATGCGACGATCGGGGGGCAAAAAACACCTGCGACCGGATGCTTGACTCCGGCCAGCGACACACAATGTCCATCTACGCGGATGATGGCTAGGCCTCATTCGCGTGACGTTTCCCCCCCAAACTTAAACGGCGCTCTCGGGCGCCGTTTTTTTGGTGCGGCGCTTGGTCGCGCCTGCTGCCGCCGGGCCCTGCCGTCGCGTCTGGATGACACACGGCGGCGGCTTCCTTCACGATTGGATCATTTTTGGGATCGATGCCGGGGTTTCACCGGGTCCGATCGGCTCCGGCTTCGGGCAAAGTGGCGGCTGACCGTCGGGGCGCTGTTCGGTGGGCCGCGTTGAACGCTGAAGCCGCTGTTGGCTCGTTTGATTGGTTTGGAAGGGCGCGACGGTCCGCCGGGGCAGCGCGCAAAGATTTGCGACTTGCATCGCCGCCGGACAAAAACCCGGGTCAACCGCGCGGGTGGGTTTTGCGCCACACGGCCAGTAACGCCGTATCGTCCACCGCCGTATAGCGCTGGGTGGTGGACAGGCTCGCGTGGCCCA
>JAKBCJ010000308.1 GCA_021807975.1 Pseudomonadota bacterium
CAGGCGGATGGAATCGCCGCCATCCACCGTTTCCACCTTGATCACGTCGGCGCCCATGTCGCCCAACGTCTGCGAACAAAACGGCCCCAAAACGACTGTAGTGATATCGACGACCCGGATTCCGGCCAGCGGGCCAGTAGGCTGTGTCACGTTGGTTTCCCCATCATTGGCTGGCGCCACCATCGCCGCCCGGGGCCGTATTGGCAATATTGGCGCACCACCCGCCGCCCCCGCCGTCTTGGCCGGGCGTGTCCCTACCATCCGCGCTGCGGCGGCGTGTTCAACCACGGCCCGAACAAACCGATGACGGGCGGCAGGACGCCTTACCCGAATGCGCTAAACCCGCTGCCCGCCGTCGATGTGAACCTCCGACCCGCTGAGATACAGCGCCTGATCGGAACACAGGAAATACAGCAGATCCGCCACCTCGCCGGGCTTGCCCAGCCGGCGCATCGGAATCTCCCGCTGGACGATCTCCTCGGTCCCCGGCGACAGGATCGCGGTGTCGATCTCGCCCGGCGACACCGCGTTTACCCGCACGCCGTGGCGGCCCAGATCGTTCGCCATCTCCCGCGTCAACGCCGCCAGCGCGGCTTTCGATGTCGCATACGCCGCGCTGGCGAACGGATGCACCCGCGAGCCGACGATCGAGGTCATGTTGACGATGCTGCCCTTCGACTCGATCAGCAGATCGCTGAGGCCCTGCGCCAGCAGCACGGCGGAGAAGAAGTTCACGTTGAAGATGTGCAGCCAGTCCAGATAGGCCATCTGCAGGCTGGTGATCTTGCTGCCGTCCGGATGCTTCGGCGACACCGCAGCGTTGTTGATCAGCGCGTCCAGGCGCCCGCCGGATATGCGCTTGATCTCCGGCAGCGCCTCACGCACCACATCGACGTTCGCCAGATCGAGCTGAATGTGGTTCCGCTCCCCGCCCGGCCAGGGGCAGCGCGGATCGAAGGCCTGGCGGGAGATCGTCAGCACCCGCCACCCGGCACTGCCGAAGCGTTTGACGGTGGCGTGGCCAATCCCCCGGCTGGCACCGGTCAGCAACAGGACAGGTTGTTGAGTGTCGGACATGATCGGAACCCTTCGCGCTGTGCTAGCGTAAGCCAGGGCGGCAAGACAAGCCAGCCGCGCGTTGCCCGGATCGCATTCCGCTTGCCCTGCCTGTCGATGCCATCCGACGATAAGCTGCCGCCACGATTGGAACCACTGCCCATGACGCCCGAATTTCCCGTCCCAACCCTGGATCACGTTGTTGTGAATGTCCGCGACCGGCTCGACGACGCGGCGGACACCTATCGCCGGCTGGGCTTCACCCTCACGCCGCGCGGGTATCACACGCTGGGCTCGATGAACCATCTGGCCATGTTCGGCACCGATTATATGGAGCTGATCGCCGCCAAACCCGGCGATGACAGCCGTCCGGAAATCATGGGCGCCCCGTTCGGCCTGGACGGCCTGGTATTCGCCACCGAAGACGCCTCCCGGACGTACGAAGCGCTGCGCCTCAATCAGGTGCCGATCGATCCTCCGCAACAATTCTCCCGCCCGGTCGAGGTCGGGGCCGGGGGCGAAACCCGCGACGCCGTCTTCCGCACCACCCGCCTGCCGCGATCCGCCGCGGCGGCCGGGCGGCTGTATTTCTGCCAGCACCTGACCCGCGATCTGGTCTGGCGGGACGAATGGCGCCACCACGCCAACGGCGCTATCGGCATCGCCCGGGCGGTGATCGCTGCGGAGAACCCCGCTATCCTCGGCGGACTGTTCGCCCGCATGTTCGGCGCCGCCCCCGTGCGCCCGGCCGACGACGGCTGTTCGCTGATGCTTGGTTTGTCGCGCTTCGACATCGTCCACCCCGCCGCACTGTGGGAGATGTTCGGCGGCGCCGCCCCCGACAGCCGCGGACGGCGCGACTATATGGCCGCCCTGACATTCCGCACCCTGTCGCTGGATGCGGCTGAAACCGCGCTGGAGGCCGGCAATATCCGGGGCGTGGACCGCATCGGCACCAGCGTCCTGGTCCCGGCCGCCGAGGCGTTCGGTGTGACGCTTGAATTCAGCGTCTGAATTCGATGCCAAACAACGGCCGAATAATGCGGACCGGTATCATAATAGAATCCAAACCGTCGGTAGTTTGCAATTTTCCCTAAATATTCATGAATACGATACATCGTAAACCGCGGCGATCAGCCAGATACGACTCACGAGCCATGAAATTATCGCTATACCCGGGCTTGCATCCCAACAATAGCAATGTAATCATCCACTGCCTTTGAGAATAAAGGCTATCGGGAGGAAACAATATGAACAGACGCGCATTCCTGGCCGCGTCGGCCGCAACCGCGACCACCGCCGCCACAATGAAACTCGCCGCCGCCGCAACCGTGCCGCTGACCGGGGAAACCGGCGATCCGCTGCCCGTTCCCGCCAGCGAACAACTGCCGTTGGGCCCGCTGGCCGGCTCGCGCTATCCGGACCCGCACATCGAAGCACTCGACAAACGATTCAAGGGCAGCCCCGGCACCGGCGCGGTGGAACGTGTGGCAACCGGCTTCCGCTGGGCGGAAGGCCCGGCCTATTTCCGCGCCGGCCGCTACCTGATCTTCAGCGACATTCCCAACAACAGGCAAATGCGGCTGACCGAGGACGATAATCACCTCAGCGTCTTCCGCTCGCCATCCTACAACTCCAATGGCAATACCGTTGACCGCCAGGGGCGCCTGATCAGTTGCCAGCACGGCGGACGGCGGGTTGTGCGAACCGAATTCGACGGCACGATGACTATTATTGCCGACTCCTACAACGGCAAGAAGCTCAACTCGCCCAACGATGTCATCGTGGCTTCCGACGATTCGATCTGGTTTTCCGATCCGTCGTACGGCATCGGCGGGAACTACGAGGGTCTGCAAGCGCCGCAGGAGCAGGCCAAGCACAATGTGTTCCGCGTGGATGCCAAAACCGGCGAGATCAAAGTGGTCGTCGATGACTTCGTCCAGCCGAACGGGCTGGCGTTCTCGCCCGACGAAAAGAAGCTCTACATCATCGACAGCGGCATCACCCATGGCGGGCCGGCGCATATCCGCGTCTTCGATGTCGATGTCGGGGCCGGCAAACTCAGCAACAGCAAGGTCTTTGCCGACGGCTTCGCACCCGGCTTCACCGACGGCATGCGCGTCGATGTCGAGGGTTCGGTCTGGACCAGCATGGGCTGGGGCGATGCCAAAGAGGACGGCGTGCGGTGCTACGCATCGAACGGCGATCTGATCGGCAAAATCCATCTGCCAGAGACCTGCGCCAACCTGACCTTCGGCGGACTGCTGCATAACCGGCTGTATATGTGCGCCAGCACGTCGGTCTATGCGCTGTACGTCAACACCAAAGGCGCCGCGTTCCCGTAAGCGGCCGAGACGGCGGCCCGCCCGGTCACGGCGGCCGCCGTCCACCCGCTTGTGACGGTCAGGCGTTCGTAATACCGCCATCCACCGTGATGGTCTGACCCGTGATATACGATGCGTCCGGCGAACACAGAAACCGGATCACCGACGCGATTTCCGCCGGCTTGCCGAACCGCTTCAGCGGGATTTCCCGCCGGTACTCATCGCCGCGTTCGGCAATAATCGGATCGGCCATCTTCGTTTCGATAACGCCCGGCGCAACCGCGTTCACCAGCACATCTGGCGCCAGCTTCCGCGACAACGCCCGCGTCAGCCCAACAATCCCGCCCTTCGCCGCCGCATACGGCACGCGATCCGCACTGCCGCGCCGGTAAGCAACGGAACTCGCGAAGACGATCCGCGCGGGCTCGCGCCGGTCAAAACCCGTGCTGAACGCCACCGCCATGTCATAGGCATTGGTCAGGTTCGCCGCGATCGCTCGGTTCCACACGCCATGGTCTTCCGGGTCCAGCGCATCCCGCTCGAAAACCCCGGCCAGATGCACCAGCGCATAGACCGGCGCACCCGCCGCCGCGATCACCCGGGCACATTCCGCCGGCGTGTCCAGCGGTGAGGCGATGGTCCCCAGCCGCACCCGCCCCAGTTCCGCCCGCGCGCGTTCCAGCGCCGCCTCGTCGATATCGGCCATGATCACATGGCCGCCCTGTTCCATGAATCCGCGAACCGTTTCGATACCGATACCGCCCGCCCCGCCGGTGACGACAATCCGCTTGCCGGTAAACACCGAGGACATCACGCCACCAGCGCCGGATAATCCAGCGTCGCCATCACCTGCGCCCGTCGCATGTAGCGCGGCTCGTCCGGCAGGTAATCGGCGATCGCATTGTGGACGGTGCCGATATTATCCCACATCAGCACATCCCCCACCGCCCAGTGGTGGGCATACAAGAAATCCGCCCGTTCCTGATGGCGGAACAGATATTCGGTGATCCGGTCGCTCTCGTCGCGCTCCATCCCGTCGATCCACATTGTATAGCCGGGGTTCGCATACAGAACCTTCCGCCCCGTCAGCGGATGAATCCGCACCAGGGGCTGCGAAACCGGCGGCTTCTTCCGCTTCTGCTCCTCGGTCAGCGGATTGCGGCGCGACCCCGGGCGAAGGCGCATCACCTCCCAGAATTTCTCGAAATCATGTGTCGCGGTGCGGCCTTCGATCTTGTGCTTTATCTCATCTGGCAATTCGTCATACGCGGCGTGCATGTTGCGGAACTGAGTCTCGCCCACCGGTTTGCCGTTGCGCATTGGTACCGCCCGGGCATGCAGGATGTTCGCCAGCGCGATGTCTTTGCTATAGGACATATCGGTGTGCCACCCCTGGCCGGCATCGTTCAGACCCACCGGCTTGCCGTCCGTCCCGATCTGGTTGGACAGGATCATGATCTCGGGAAAGCCCGGCTCATAGTACAGATTGGCGACGTTTACTTCCAGATCGCCGAACCGCCTGGCGAAGGCGGCCAGGGCCGGCGTGTCGAAGGTCTGTTTCGGGAAGCACAGGACGCCGTGCTGGCCCAACGCACGCAGTACCGTCCGAAAATCGCCGTCGGACAGCGGGACGCCGAGATCGACGCCCTCTACCCGGGCGCCCAGTGTCCGACCGCTTGGAATGATGTCCATGATCGCATCTCCTCTTTCGCCGTTATGCCGCCGGACCGGCCAATCGCACAACCGCGGCCACCACCTCGTCCGGGCTTTCCCGCGACAGGAAGTGGCCCGCCAGCGGTATCTGCCGACGTTCGATCAACCCGCTTAGCAGCCTGTCCCGGGGGATCGAGCTGGCCGGCGACCCGACCCCGTCGTCTTCGCCGTGCAAGACGATCGTCGGGACGGTAATGACCGGCTGGACAGCCAGCCGCGCCTCCAGCTCGTCGTACGCCGGATCGCCCGCGGCGTTGCCGTAACGATGCCGGTAGGACTGGATCGTTACATCGACAAAATCCGGATTGTCGAAACTCGCTGTTGTCGCCGCCAGCGTCGCGTCGTCGAATGTCCAGTTCGGCGACCACAGCCGCCACAGCAGCCGTGTCAGCTCCCCCCGGTTCGCCGTCAGCCCGGCCCGCCCGCGTTCGGTGTGGAAATACCATTGATACCAGTAACGATGTTCCTGCTCCGCCAGCCCCGGATGACCCGAGGCCGCGATATCCTGAATCCCGTAACCGGTAATCGCCACCAGCCCGGCCACACGCTCCGGCCACAGCGCCGCCACCACGCAAGCCGCCCGTCCGCCCCAGTCATACCCGACCAAAATCGCGCTCGGTATCCCCAGTGCGTCCATGAAATCGCGCACATCCGCACCCAGCGCGGCCTGTTGCCCACTGCGCGGCGTCGCATCGTCCAGGAACCGCGTCGCCCCGAAGCCCCGCAGCCAGGGCACCAATACCCGGTACCCGGCGGCAGCCAGCGGCGGCACCACATCGTCATAGTCATGCAC